>PLWR01000313.1 GCA_003165615.1 Acidobacteriota bacterium
ATTGTGAAGCTGCTGTTGGACAAGGGCGCGAACATCGAGGCCAAGGACCTCGACGACTGGACGGCACTCATCCATGCATCCAGCCAGGGCAGGGCTGAGGTTGTGAAGCTGCTGCTGGACAAGGGCGCCAACATCGAAGCCAAGTCCAACGACGGCGGTAATGCGCTGGTGGGGGCGACCACCTCGGGCAAGACCGAGGTGGTGAAGCTGCTGTTAGACAAGGGCGCCAACATCGAGGCCAGGAACAATTACGGGTGGACGGCGCTGATTAACGCGGCTGCAAATGGCAATCCCGACTTGGTGAAGTTGCTGCTGGATAAGGGCGCCAACATCGAAGCCAAGGCCAACGACGGCAACACGGCGCTGATGTGGGCGGCCTACTCGGGCAAGACCGAGGTGGTGAAGCTGCTGTTGGACAAGGGCGCCAGCCTCGTGGCCAAGAACGACCAGGGTAAGACCGAGGCGGAGAACATCGAGGCCAAGGACGATCAGGGCAGGACGGCGCTGCACGTGGCGGCCCACCGCGGCCGTATCGAGGAGGTGAAGCTGCTGCTGGATAAAGGCGCGAACATCGAGGCCAGGGACAATGACGGCAACACGCCGCTGATCTGTGCAGCCGAGGCAGGTGGAATTATCCGATTTGGAAAGCAGGGAGCTGACATTGAGAAGTATCCGGCGGCTGACGTCATAAATCTGTTGCTGGATCGAGGCGCCAAAATCGAGGCTAAGAGCAACTGGGGCCAGACGGCGTTGCACCGGGCGGCCTTTCGCGGCAGGCCCGACGTGGTAAAGGTGCTGTTAGATCGAGGCGCCAACATCCAGGCCATGGACAATCACGGCGACACCGCACTATACCTGGCCAATGTAACCCGCAGGGACTGGCAAGCGGCGGTGAAGGAGGATGCGGGCAACCCAAGCCCGGGGGCTCGACAAGTAGAGGGGAATACACTATCCGATAGAGAAGAAGTAGTTCGTGTGCTGAAACAGGCTCTTGCACAGCATCCTCTGACCAGCTTTGCCGATTATGTTAGCGATTTGCAGAATCACCCTCGTGACCGAGCCCGGCGTGACAATGTCGTCAAGCTTGCTGCCGCCCTCCCGACACCTCCCCCCATCCCCGAGCAAGCGCGCCGGCTCTTTGAGCGGGCCTCGGCGCTGATGAAGCAGGCAAGCGAGCCCCAGGAACTGGACCAGTCTATCAACCTGCTACGCTGGGCCCTGGTATTCGCTCCCTGGTGGGGAGATGCCTACCACAACCTGTCGCGCGCGCTGGAACTGACCGGGCAGTACGACCTGGCCGAGAAGAACCTCACCTACTATCTTGAGCTGAAACCCCCGGAAGCGGATGCGCGCGCGGCCCGCGCCCACTTCTCGGAGATCCAGACCGAGAAGGAAACCGCCGCGAGCAAAAAGTAAGAGATGGAGAGCGTGCTGGCCGCAAAGTGCGTGAGCGGCGACGTCTCGCTCCTCACTTCTCCAGCAGCGCCAGGCCGCGAAGCCAATTGATGAGCAGCTTGGGCCATTCGCCCAAGGCAGGATCGCCCAGAGCCAATCCCACACCATGCGGACCCTTTTGGAAGATGTGCAACTCCGCCGGCACGTGCGCTTTGTGTAACGCCAAATAAAATGCCACGCTGTTTTCCGAGGGAACCGCGGTGTCTCCGCTGGTGCTGAACAAAAACGTAGGAGGCGTCTGGGGGGTGACGCGGGATTCGTTGGAAAGGTCTTCCAGCAGCTTGGGGTCCGGCGAATCACCCAGCAATGCCTGGGCGGAGCCGTGATGAGCATAAGGCGCCGTGAACGAAACCACTGCGTAGCAAAGGATCGCGAAGTCCGGCCGCGAGCTCGCGCGGTTGATAGGATCCGGGGCGTTGGGGTCTCCACTATCGAAATGGGTTTCGGCGGTGGAAGTCAGGTGGCCGCCCGCCGAAAAACCTATCATGCCGATACGGTCAGGCTTCACTCCGTAATCCGCCGCGCGCGTCCGCACCAGGCGGATGGCTCGTTGCGCGTCGCCTAATTCGATGGGATGGTGATAACGAGGTCCCAGCCGGTACTTGAGGACAAAAGCCGTTATCCCCGCCGCATTGAACCAACTCGCTATTTGCCGCCCTTCGTAATCCATAGCCAGGCCACGATAACCTCCCCCCGGAGCGACGATGACCGCTGTGGGCGCTCCATGCGAAGCGGGGAAGTAAGTCAGCGTGGGAATATCGCTATCATCATGCCCCAGAGCCCCTGGAGCACCGTTCTCCCAAAGCGGGAATGTCTGAGGCTCCTGTGGGGCCATTGGCCCCGCGGGCACGGCAGCGGGCGTTTGAGAAAAGACCAACGAGGTGGCCAGGGAAATCACCCACACGATCAGGATGATGCGAAATAACCTTTTCATAGAACCTCCTTGAACTCTGCCCACTCGGGACACGGCAACCGGCGGAACACGTTCAGCCCGAAGTCAATGGGCGCCTCTTTTCGCGTCCCCCGAACGGAGAGCCGGTGCGCGGAAGCCTAACACTTCTTTGCCCCTCCCCGCAAAGCGTAAAGTGTACCTTGTAACGCGGGCACCTCGCCCGCGCTACAAATTTCATGTCGTGCGCCAGATTCAGGTTCGCCCCTTGACGATTACGCGCACGCGCGATAACGTGATTTTCGATATGTCGACCAACCAACCTCATCCCCTCGGCACTCTGCGCGTTCTGGAACGAAGGGCCCCCAGCGCTCCCGGCCTCGATGACTTGCCGCAGGAAGTAACGCGAGTTCTGGAGGGACTGGCGTTGCCGGCGGGTACCTGGCGCGATAAGCGCATCGCCATAGCCATTGGCAGCCGCGGGATTGCCAACATTGATATTCTGGCCAGGGAATTATGCCACTGGCTCAAGAGTCAAGGGGCTCGGCCGGTCATCTTCCCGGCCATGGGCAGCCACGGCGGCGCGACGGCAGAAGGTCAGAAGAGAGTGCTGGTGCAGTATGGCCTCACCCCGGATTTCCTGGGAGTCGATGTGCTTTCTTCCATGGAAACGGTTTCCGTGGGAGCGACCCCCGAAGGTTTTAAGGTCTTCATCGATCACCTCGCATGGGAATCCGATGGCGTAGTGCTGCTGAACCGCGTTAAGCCGCATACGGATTTTTCCGGTAAGATCGAGAGCGGGATGCTCAAAATGATCGCGGTCGGCATGGGGAAGGCCGAAGGCGCGCTGGAATGTCACCACTGGAGTTGGAAGTTTGGATTTGAAACCGCCATTCGGGCGATGTCAGCGAAAGTGCTGGCGAGTGGAAAAATTCTTGCCGGCGTTGCCGTGGTGGAAAACGAGTTCCATCAAGTCGCTCTTCTGCGCGCTGCCGGAGCCGCGGGCATCGCCGCCATGGATGAAGCTTGCTTGGAAATCGCCCGGCCCCTAGTGGCGCGGATTCCCTTCCCCAAGCTCGATCTTCTGATCGTCGAGGAACTGGGCAAGAACATCAGCGGCACAGGATTGGACACAAAGATCGTCGGCCGCGGGGTGGAACTTCAACCCGGTGAGGCGCCGCACTTTCGCCTGATCTACGTCCGGGATCTCACCGCCGAAAGTGGCGGCAACGCCCTGGGGGTGGGACTGGCAGACGCCATCCACGAACGCCTTTATCACAAGATCGATTTACAGAAGATGTACGCCAATGCTCGAACCTCGATGAATCCACCCATGCCGCGCATCCCCATTTTCTTTCCGTCCGACCAGCAAGCGCTGGCGTGGCTTCTGGGCGCGCTGGGTAGCCCTGAACCGGCGGTGCAGCGTGTGGCCTGGATTCGCAATACCCTGAACCTCAACCGTATCGCCATCTCCGAGTTGCTGGCGCAGGGCGCTGCGGCTTTTCCCGCCTGGCAGCTTCTTCCCGAACCTTTCGCGCCCAGTTTCGACGACCATGGCGACCTGCTTCCCGCACCACTCTAGTCTGGGTTTCCTACCACACCTTGCCGTTTGCGCCTGCTGCCAACGGCGCTTTGGCGTTTTCTCGATAGGACACTTTGTCTGGTCAAATTTTGGTTATTATGGATTTTCGTAAGTGGGTTTATTTTCAGTATGTTCTCAGCTTTGCTTTACAAAAAAGCCCTTTCCAACCCTCTGGTTTAAAGATGTTCTCAGTTTAGGGTAATTTGTCGCTTTTGCCCAAATCGGAGACATGAAGTCGCCATGCAATTTGGAGGCGTTGGGGGCTCGGGAAGCAGCATCGTAAATCCCTTCTTACTCTGCCCGCCGGACCAACACAACGTCGGGCGAGCACGGCATCGATCCTTACCCTCCAATCATAGCCTATATCTCTGCCGTCATCAAGAGACACTTGGTTGGTCGCGCTGGTAGTGTCCTGACTTTTGCATGTAGCGCCTACCTTTAGGACGGCTGGTGCCGGGCAGAAGCCCGGCGGGGCATTACCGCCGCGCTCCGTAATGCCACGGATTGATTCCATCGTTTCTTGACTCCCGGGCGTGGGAGCGTCAGAATAAGTGTTTCGACAGGGGACAATCTTCTTCCGACCGGAACATCAGTTTCGCCATAGCCCATGCGCCTAACGCACCCGACCCGCGACCGCCTCCGAAGGCTGATCGGCCCAAGCCTCGCACTGTTCACTTGCAC
This sequence comes from Acidobacteriota bacterium, assembly GCA_003165615.1. The sequence continues at coordinate 4,608 of PLWR01000313.1, forward strand.
TCTTTTCGCACTAACCATTCGTGCACAAACTGCCGCCGCCCGCCTTGAGTGCGGCTCAATTTCGAGCCCCATCCTCGGCCGTGCGGTGGATTATTGCATAGCGCTGCCTGCCGGCTACGATGCGGCCAAAGATCGTTATCCGGTGCTCTATTTTCTTCACGGCCTCTTCGAAAACGAAAAAAACTGGAGTGAACACACCGGGCAGCAGACTTGGGAAAGTTTGATGAGCCAGGAAAAGATCGGCAAATTCATCGTCGTCATGCCCGATGGCGGAAAGAGTTTCTACGTAAATTCTTTTGACGGCCGCGAGCGCTATGAAGACTTCCTCATCCAGGAATTCATCCCGGCGATCGATCAAAAGTACCGCACGATTGCCCATCGGGATGCCCGCGGAATCAGCGGCGTCTCCATGGGGGGCTATGGAGCGCTGCACCTCGGAATGCGGCATCCGGACGTCTTCGGGTCCGCCAGCGCCCACAGCGCCGCGCTGATTGCGAAATTTCCCAATCCCCTTCCCAGTCAGGGCCGCTGGGGATTTTACGCGCAGGTCTTGCAGGAGCCTTTTGGCGCGCCTCTAAACGAGGCTTATTTCGATGCCAATAACCCGCTCACCCTCGCCGAACACCCCGAAAGATTTCCCAACTTGAAACTCTACCTTGACTGTGGCGATCAAGATCGTTACGGTTTTGACCAGGGAGCAAGGGAGTTGGATCAGATTCTGACTATCAAGGGTTTCCCGCATCAGTTCGCTCTGCGGCCGGGCAATCACGGCTGGAGCTATTTGGACGTATACCTGCATTTCTCCCTGGAATTCCACGGGCAGGTATTCAGGCAGGCCGAGGGCGCGAGGTGACCGGACACGTCTTGTGGGGGCTGGGCCTGCCCTGCCCAAGGGCACCTGCCCTTGCGCCAGGATTTGAGGTATTGCGACGCAGCGCGTTTTTTGAATATCACCAAAATCGTTTTCTCCGTGCCCTCTGTGGAGGGAAAAGATGAATCACAGAGGTCACTGAGGCACTCCGTGGACTCTGTGTAAAATGTCCAGGAGCACAGAGAACACGGAGGCCGGACTGCCATTATGAAAAATCTCCGTCACCTCGTCCTCATGCTTGCGATTCTCGCCGGTAATACTGCGTCAGGGGCGGCCTCCGCCGCCGCGGAAGCACGTGTGCTCGATTACGTGCGCACGCACCTCCAACCCGGCCAACCTTTGATGGTCACCGACCTTTATAACCGGGTCTTTACGCAGCCGGATGAACGCCAGGCTCTTAACAAACTGTATAATGCTTTCTTCCGGATTCCGCTTTTTGTCGCCAACTATCAGGAGAAATTCAAAGCGCCACCTTCCCTTGCCGTTATCGCCCAGCAATTTGACCTGCGCTCGCCGGCTGACGCCGACGTCCTGCTGCGGGTCATGGAATCCGATCCCCGGGTTCCCCCATTTCTGACTCGCGATGCGAAGACAGGCGAAATCACTCACGTGGATGTGGAGAGAATCAAAGCCGACCCGAAATTCGGCCAGGCCCTGGCGCGCCAAATCGGCGGTTGGGAAGGGAAACCCGCCGCGGACGTAACCCTGACACGCCTGGGAGGCGGCGATCTGCATATCACTGATTTTCAAGGCAAGGTGCTACTGCTGGAAGTCTGGTTCACCGGCTGCCCGCCCTGCATGCAGGAAGCGCCAGCGCTGGCCTCCCTTGACCATGACCTGTCCGCCCGCGGCCTGGTGATTGTGGGCGCCAATGCTGACCGCGTTCTGGGCCTCGAGTACGACGATGCGGTGCGGCAACGCTATCTTCAGGAACACCACATCACCTATCCCATCGTAGACTGGACAAGCGAGGGCGATCACGCCTATGGCGGCATCTCGATTTTTCCGACCCTTTTCCTGGTGGATCGAAAAGGGGTAATCAGAGACCACTGGATCGGGTATGTCCAACCGGAAGCTCTCCGCAAGGAGATCACGGGAGTCTTGAGCGGGAACTGACGGGCAGAAGTATAATGATTGCTGAAGGCTGATGGAACTCTTTGCCGGGTTGACGGGTAAACTACGGGGTGCATTGCTACAACCGATACTTTAGAAAGCCGTCCGCAAAACATCCTCGCCGCTGGGTGAGGCGCTGCGGCCTCGAACTCATGGGCGGCAGGTCTGCCCACACGCTCATCTTTCTTGCGCTGCTGCTGGGAGGGCGCTGTGGACAAAGCCGCGCACAGACCGAACCCTCCCTTTGGGGGCGGCCGGTTTCGAGCCTCCATCTTCAATGCGACTGCAACCTGAAGCTCCAGAATTTCCCCGGCGCCGTGACCCAGCAAGACGGCCAACCCCTTGATCGCGCAAAGATCTCCGAAAGTCTCAAGCGCCTTTACGCTACGGGCCGTTTCGCGGAACTGCGCGCGGAAGGCGCCCCGGAAGGCGATGGGGTCGCACTCACTTTTGTCGCGCGCGCCCAATATTTCATCGGCATGGTAACGGCAGACGTCAACACGGGTCCCGTTGACGCCCGAGCGCTGGTCACCACCTCGCGCTTGCACCTGGGCCAACCGCTCAACGACGAAGATTTAAGCGCCGCGCACAAACGCCTGAGCGACCTTATGGTTGCCAACGGCTACTACCAGTCGCGCATTACCCACGAAATTCGACGTGACCCTGACACGTTGGAAGCCAACGTGCCCTTTACCATCAAGGCCGGCCCTCCCGCCCGAGTGAGCGCCGTACAATTCCAGGGCGATTCCGGATATCCCGCCGCGCGCCTGATGAAAATCTCAGGCTGGCACCCGCATATGAATCTTACGGCGGCGCGGGTGGAGCGCGGGCTGTATCGCCTGCGGCAATTCTACGTAGCCCACGGACGGCTTCAGGTCAACATCAGTGTGCAGCAGAGGATCTACGACGCCAAAACCAACACTGAGATTTTGAAGGTCAAGGCAGACGGCGGACCGCTGCTCCAGGTAAGAGTCAAGGACGCATCGATTTCTCGTTCCCAGCTCCAATCCCTGTTGCCCCTCTATCATGACGGCGTTACGGACGATCAAGCCCTGGCCGCCAGCGAGAAATTGCTGGTGAGTCATTTTCAGCAAAAGGGCTATTTCTTCGCCACCGTAAAGGCCGGCCGCACGCCCCGCCAGGACCCGCAGCCCCACGTCGAAATTCTCTTCCAGGTGAAGCTTGGAAAGCACGGTGATTTTGCCGGCTACGGGGTCAGGGGTAATCTTGCGATCCCGACGGCGGAACTGGTTGCAGTCATTACCCCGCCCGTCCAGGGGTTATTTCCGCCATCGCCCACCTACAGCCAAAATCTTGTAGATCAAAAGGTATCGACCCTCCTGGCGCTATACCAGTCGCGGGGATTTCTTGACGCCCGCATTACTCCGGCTCTCAACGACAACTTTGGAAACGTCACTGGGCGGCGATACGTGACCCTGGTCATCGATGAGGGCACGCGCACTACGGTGCACACCCTCACCCTGGTGGGAATCGATGCCGCGACCGAAAACAAGCTCTGGCCATCGCTGCTCAGCAAACCGTCGCAGCCCTATTCGCTGGAACGCGCCCACGCTGATCGCGACCGCATCCTCGATTATCTGGCTGACCACGGATACACCCACGCGGCGGCAAGCTGGCACACCACGCCGGCGAGTTCCGCCCGTCAGGTGGATTTGGAATTCCAGGTTGTGCCGGGAGCGCAGGATCGCATTCAGCGCATCGTAATTTTGGGAAACGAGCACACCCGCCGGGCATTGGTAAATCGGGAACTGGTTATTCATGACGGCGAGCCGATCAGCCAAAGCGCCGTACTCGAATCCCAACGGCGGCTTTACGACCTGGGAATCTTCAACCAGGTTCAGATTACGCCGCAGGATCAGCCTGCTTCCGACACGGAAAAAACCCTGCTGGTGGGCCTGGAAGAATCCCGCCGTTGGGTCCTGGGATATGGCGGTGGATTCGAAGTCCAACGCCTGGGCAGCAACACGCCACAAGGTACGTTCAAGGCCAGCCCGCGAGGGTCGCTTGACCTCACCCGTTTGGACGTCGGTGGCCGCGGGCAAACCTTCAGTATGGGCGGCCGTCTTTCCAACATTGATACGGGCGCCAACATGGGTTATTTGATTCCCCGCCTGTTCAATCGCGACGACCTCAGCTTGCGCATTAACGGTCTGGTGGATCGCACGCGCGATGTGCTGACCTTCATTGCCGACCGCAAGGAAGCTTCCATAAGCGTCGAGAAGCGTTTCAGCGCTTCCACGCTCCTGATCGGGCAGTACAGCTTCCAACGCGTGGAAGCCCTCGATATTGCCAGCAAAGTATCCGGGGAGAATAGTGCCGTGCTCGGCAGACCCACATCGGTGGGGATGTTCGGCGGGAGCTTCGTTGAGGATCACCGCGACGATCCGTCGGACGCCACCCGCGGCGCCTACACCCTGGTGAATGCAGGAGTCTCCTGGCGGGATTTGGGATCCCTGTCTGAATTCCTCCGGTTCACTGGTCAGAACTCCACTTATCACGCGTTGGGCTCCTATTTGGTTTTCGCGCGCAAAACGCAGTTCGGCGTAGTGAGTCCCTATGGAAGCCTGTACAGCATTACCGTGCCCGCCAGCAACGGCCAACCCGCTCACGTCATCCGCACGAATTTGATTCCCTTGCCGGAACGCTTCTTTATGGGGGGCAGTGAATCAATGCGCGGCTTTTCCATCAATCAGGCCGGTCCGCGCGACCCTGTTACCGGCTATCCCATCGGCGGCAATGCCCTTTTTCTCAACTCATTGGAATTACGCTCATCCTTCGCGAACCATCGTCTGGGCGTGGTGCTATTCGAAGACTCCGGAAATGTTTACACCAGCATTCGCTTTATGCGACTTTTCAAGTTCCAACAGAGCTCGCCGGAGGATTTTAATTACACATCCAACGCGGCAGGGATAGGGCTTCGCTACAAAACCCCAGTGGGCCCTATCCGGTTCGATGTGGGATACAATCTGAATCCTCCACGGTTCAACGTGATTCCAACTTCCAACGGAGTGCCGAACATTGAGGTGCAGCGATTATCAAACGTGCAGTTTTTCTTGAGCATCGGCCAAAGCTTCTAATTCTCGCAGCCCTGGCGGCAATCATGGCGGCGGGCGGCCCGGTGTGCCCGGCCGCGCAAACCCTGGACGGAGTGGTGGCTTCCATCAGCCAGGTGGCCATCACGGCCAGCGACGTGGAACAGGAGTACCGGTTCGAGCATTTCCTCAATGCCCAATGGCCTCCGCCCCCACCCGATGGCACCACGCTCGCCAAGGCCCGCGATCGCCTGACCTACCAGATGCTCTTGATTCGCGAAGAGAATCCCGGGCTCGCGGAAAAAGCGGAGAGCGAAAGAACCGCGACGGAGCGCCTCGCCACGCTGCGCAAGGAATTCGCCCACCCGGGGGATTTCCAGCGCGCGCTCGAGGATTTGGGAATGACCGAGACGGAGGTGGTGGCGCGCATTACCCAGGATGTGCTTATGTTACGCCTGGTCGATCAACGCCTGCGCCCTGTCGCTTCCCCCAGCGATGCTGAAATCGCTGATTATTATCGTTCCACATTCATTGCGGAATTTCAAAAGAAGAACGGCAGTGCGGCGCCGCCTGCGCTGGCGGAGGTGGAGGGCCAGATCCGCGAAGTCCTTATCCAGAAACACATCAACGAATTGCTCGATCAATGGATCGAGGAGCTGAAACCCACCGCCAATGTGCGGTTTCACTCGTACTGAGTTTCTTTAAGGAAGGTTGCCTACGCGCTGGAAAGTATCCANNTCACGCTCTACCTGGTGGAAAACCTGCTGGCCTTGGCGCTCGTGTCCCTGGTCGTCATGAGCAGCGGCTGGTTCCAGCATGTGATGGAGCGCCGGGTCATCGCCAGTCTGGAGAACCTTACGGGCGGCCGCGTGGAAATCAGCCACTTCCGTTTTAAACCCTGGCTCTTTCAAGTCGTGCTGCAAAAACTGGTGATCCACGGGTCGGAAGCCCCCGGCGAGCCACCCCTGATTTTAGTGCGTGAGGCGGATGTGGGTCTGAGCCCCGGGCAGCTCTTGCACCAACGGCTTCGTCTGCGCTACGTGGACATCGACGAACTCCAAATTCACCTCCACACGAATCCCCAGGGCGGCACCAACCTTCCCGTGCCGCCGGAGCAGACGTCCACGCAAGAAGGCTTGAGGGGTTTGATGAATCTTTCGATTCGACGCCTCACAATTTCCCACTCCGTGTTTTTCTGGAACGACCAACGGCAACCGGTTGAACTGAATTCGCGGGAGTTGGCAATTCTTCTCCGCATGACGCGGGGACGTTACGTCGGCGCGATTTCTTCTTCTGCCACCACCCTTCGGTCATCGAATTGGTTAGCTCCGCCCATCAAATTCAATAGCCGCTTTGAGCTCTCTGCCACCAGCTTTGTGTTCTCCTCACTTGCGTGGCAAGCCCCGGGAATAACCGGCGAAGCTTCCTTTACCATCGTCCCCCACCCTGCCCTGCAAGGGACGGGATCGTTCCACGCCACGGTGGAGCTCCCCGCCGTGGCCCCGATTTTCCACGCCCCGGAATGGCGGGCCGGCACCGTGCAAATCGAAGGAACTGCCGCTTATCAAAACGGAAACATCTCGGCGCAAGGCCGCGCCCAAGGTCGCAAAGTGGCGATCTTCCTGCCCACCTTTGCCCCCATGGTTCTGGACGCCACGGCGAGCTACACGCTGGAAAACAGCCAACTTGATCTCACCAACCTCGTCGCCTCAGTTTGGGAAGGCACAGCCCAGGGGACATTGAAGGCGAATTTCCAGGGTTCGACGGCGAAGTTCCTTTTGAACACGCGGCTCCATCGGGTGCGGCTGGATAATCTGCTGCGGATTCCGGGCACGCCCCCCCTGTTCGCCACCACCTTGCTTCCGGTCTCAATGGCCGACGGCGACTTCAAGGCCACGTGGTGCGGACGGGGGGAGGAGCTGAAAGGAGACTTCGATCTTGCCTTGCAAGCACCGCCGGGAGTACCCGCCCATGCACTTCCCATAAGTGGCGCTGCTCGCGGCACCCTCGAAGTCAACCCCGGCTTCACCCTCCACCTGGCCGATTCTGAATTCCGCACGCCCCATTCCACCATCACCGCGCGCGGCACGCTTACGCCCGGAATTGCCTCCGCCACCGCGGCCGAACCGCTGGCGCTCACCGTCTCCACCGACAACTTCGAAGAATGGCGGCCCTTCTTCCAATCCTTGGTTGCCACCCCGTCCGGGATCCCCCTGGAGCTGATATCGCGGGCGGAGTTTTCCGGGCAACTCAGCGGCAGCTACCTGGCCCCCTCTCTTGCCGGGCGCGTGAAGATGGGCCAGTTCCGGTATCAGGGTTGGACGTGGGATCGTCTTACCGCGGTCGTCGCCCTCAACCCCAACTTCGTCCATATCTCAGGCGGCCGCATCGAGCATGAGAAGAGCTCCTTTGAACTAAACGCTTCGGTGCAACTCAATGATTGGCGGCTGGCGCCCAGTTCCGTGGTCCACTTTTCTGCCCAGGCGCAGCACACGCCCATCGAGGGTTTAAAGGCAGCCCTCCATTCGGAGCTTCCCATCTGCGGCTCCGCCAGCGGCCACGTGGATGTGGAGGGAACCGCCGCCACCATGGCAGGCTCCGGCTTGCTGCGGATCGATGACGGCGCCGTTGCCGACGAACCGTTTGATTCCTTCTCCACCCAATTGCAGGTGGCGCGCTCCACCTGGAAACTGCAAAACATTCAGTTGAAAAAGAACAACGGACGCATGAGTGGCAATCTTACTCTCGAGCCTGAGCGCCGTTTTGCTTATGGGCAACTGGAAGGAACGGGTTTTCGCCTGGCTGACATCCACCGATTGCCCGTGCCTGCTTCCATGGCGCTTCCCAAGGGGCAACTGGACGGAAATTTGAACTTTGAGGTACACGGCCAAGGGACGCCGGAGGATTTTCACCTGCAAAGCTCATGGCGGGTTGGGGATTTGAGCGTTGCGGGGACTCCCCTGGGCCAGATCCACGGCACGCTGACGGGCGAAGGAAATCAGCTAAGGATCGAGGGCGAGAACCAAAGCCCGGGGGGAAACTTGCACCTCAGCGCCCAGGCAACGGCACACGGCGATTGGCCAATGGAAGCTGCGGGTGAATACTCCAGCCTGCGCGCGGACCCGTGGATTCACGCCTTCTTCAATCGCGAATTCGCGGCTGCGGTCACCCTGGAGGGCTCCTTCCGCGCCCGGGGACCTTTGCGCACCCCAGGGAAAATCGATCTCCAATCCCATGTGAGTAACATATCAATTGACTTTCCCAGCATCCAGTGGCGAAACGTCCAGCCCGTCGATGTGCATTACGCGAAGGGCAGCCTGACCCTCAGCCGGTTCGTGATGCGCGGACCCTCCACCGAGCTTGAGATTGAAGGGGCAGTGGGTTTCACCCATGGCGTCACGCTGGCCCTCAGTGCCGAGGGCACGGCGAACGCGACCGTGCTCACCGTGTTCGATTCCAACCTCCAGGCCTCGGGGCGTTCCACCTTACGCCTGCGCCTTACCGGCACGCCGGCACGCCCCTTGATGAACGGGGCCATGGATATTGAAGATGTGAGCCTGGACTACAGCGGCCTGCCCTTCCGCTTTAGCAATCTGCAAGGAACCATCCGTCTGGAGGGCGAGCGCGCCATCATCAGCTCCCTGCGCGGGACCTGCGGCGGAGGCACGGTCGGCCTCGGCGGTTTCGTAACTTTGGTGGAAAGCCCGCGCTTTGAAGTGCGCGCCGACCTTAGCCAGGTTCGCGTGCGCTATCCCACCAGCTTTACCTCCGTCCTCGACGGCAATCTGCGGCTGGCAGGAGGAGTTGAGCAGGCGCAGTTGCAAGGTGAGATTGTTGTTCGCCAGATGGTTGTTAATGAAAACATTAATTTCATATCAAAGATTATTGAATCTTCCAGCTCCATGACGGAGCCACCCCCCGCCGTCACCTCCCCCGTCGCTTCCAAGATCCGTTTGAACGTTCGCGTCACTTCCGCGCCTCCGGTGCAAGTGCAGACACCCAACTTCCGGCTGGTGGGCGATATTGACATCCGGCTGCAAGGTACCGTAGCCAATCCCGTACAGGTGGGAAGCATCCATTTCCTCCGCGGTGAATCGATCTTCCGGGGCAACCGGTACACGCTGGTGCGCGGCGACTTGAACATGACGAACCCCTTCCGCACCCAGGCCTACCTTGACCTAGAAGCCGAAACTCATGTGCAGAGTTATGATCTAACCCTCGATATCTCCGGCCCCCTGGACAGGCTGAAGTCTGCCTATCGTTCTGATCCGCCCTTGCCCACCAGCGACATTCTTTCCCTCCTGGCGCTCGGCTACGTGCGGCAGGAGAGCGCTTTCTCACCCGTCGGGGGGAGTCCCACCGCTTCCATCGGCGCCTCCGCCATTCTCTCCGAAGCTCTCTCCAGCCNNCGAATCAAGATTGACCCCAACGTGGGAGTGCCTGGCTACGGCTCCGGCGCCCGCGTTACGGTGGAACAACAGGTCTCGCACGATCTCACCCTCACTTACGTCACCGACACTTCCTATTCCC
>PLWR01000460.1:0-6977 GCA_003165615.1 Acidobacteriota bacterium
GGCACCGGGACGAATTCACCCTGCCCAGGATGGCCTCCATCTGGTGGCTCACAAATGTTATCTTGAGGCTTGGCACCTCCATCTCCCAGATGCCGGCATTAAGATCCTCAACCAGATTGCGGAAACGCTGCGCCAATTCCTGCGCCGCTATGCGCAAATCCTCACTCTGCGCCAGATCCTCCGAGGACCTCCCGATTCTCAATTCCAGCGTCCGCTGAATGTCCTTCAAACTGCGGACCTGCCGCTTGTAGTGTCGAACCTCCCGGGCGAGGTAACCGCACAACGTCGCCGTGACCAGGAACAAAGGGATCGGCAGCAAGGCCTCGTGATCTTCGAATACGTGGACACCTCTTTCGCCGAGGGTCCAGATATACAATGCCGAAACTCCAAAGCCCACCCCAACGCTTTTGGGAACGGTTTCACCCAAAGTGGCCATGAGAATGGTCAGGTAGAAGAGAAACAGCCAGGAAGAGCTGCTTCCGGACGCGTAATAGATAACCGTGAGGATGGCGATATCGACGAAGAACAAACCATAGCTCACCGCCGGGTCTTCAAATCGGCGGGCGGGGAGAGCGCGCAGCACGAGGTTCGAGGCAAGATAGATAGTCGCAAGCATCCATAAAGCGGGCGAGCCTTGCTGGTGATGATAGAACAGGAGAGCCAGAACCACGATGGAAAGCACAGCACGAAGCAGGAAGAAATTGGCGAAGCGCTGCTCAGACTCACTCATGGCGAGTTTGTCCCCTCCGGGGGAATGGAACTATATTGATTCAGACTCCGGACCGATAGTAGCCGGTTGGCAAACACGTGTCAATTAATGCCATTCCCTGCATTGTCGGCGCCGGGCTTTCAGCATATAATCTGCTTCCGGCTTCGCCGGTGTTCACGAGACCTGCTCGCAGTCCTTCCTTATATGTATCTGATTTACAGCATGCTCTTCTCGGTGGGTTTGATACTGATGGCGCCATTTTACTGGTGGCGAAAGGGCCGGGCGCAGAAGCGCGGCCATTGGGCGGAACGGTTTGGGAGCATCCCGTTTCAGGAAACCAGCCCCGGTGCGATTTGGATTCATGCTGTCTCTCTGGGGGAAACGCTGGCGGTTGCCGGCCTCGTCAAGGGAATGCAGCAAACCTTTCCCCAGCGCAAGATTTATCTGAGCCACGTAACACCGGCGGGACGCGAAGCCGGGGAGAAGCGCCTGCCTTCCATCGCCGGCCGCTTCTATATTCCCCTGGATTGGCGTTGGGCGGCGCGCAAGGCGCTGGGTCGCATCAAGCCGTCGCTGCTGGTGATCGTGGAAACCGAACTGTGGCCCAATCTCCTGCGCGCCGCGCAGGAGGCGGGCACCCACGTAGTCATGGTGAACGCGCGCCTGTCAAAACGGTCCCTGCGCGGTTATAGGCTCGTGCGGCCTTTCATACGGCGTGTGCTCGCGAGCGTGGACTGCATTTTCGCGCAAACCGAGGAAGACGCGGAACGCTTCCGCCAACTCGGCGCCAGGCCTGAGCGCGTAAAGATGGTGGGAAATCTGAAATTTGACGCTCAACCTCCGCAACTGGGAGAGTTTGCGCGAACCTTAAAGGCTGCGCTCCCGCATGCTCAACGTGGACCGGTTTTGGTAGCCGCCAGCACCATGCCCGGGGAGGAACCGCTGGTGCTTGAGGCATGGGATTTGATCCAGGCACGGTACCCCAAAGCGCTCCTGATCCTCGCTCCACGCCATCCCGCCCGCTTCGAGGAGGTCAGCCAGGACTTGGCGCGAGACCAACGAGCATTTGTGCGCCGCACCACGTTGCACGAGGATAAGCAGGCGATATCAAAGCAACTGGCCTCCATGACCATTCTCCTCCTCGATACGATTGGCGAGCTGGCGGGAGTATTCGAAGTGGCTGACCTGGTTTTCATCGGTGGCAGCCTGGTTCCTACGGGAGGGCACAACTTGCTTGAGCCCGCCTACTGGTCAAAGGTGATCGCTTTCGGACCGCACATGGAAAACTTCCGCGACATCGCCAAGCTGTTCCTGGACGCCGGAGCAGCCATCCAGGTTCGCAGCCCGGAGGAACTTGCTCACGCCGCCTGGCTGCTCGAAAACAAAGAGGCGCGCGAACGTCTGGGCGCGAGCGCACGGGAAGTTCTGGAGCAGAACTCCGGGGCTACCGCGCGCACCCTCGACGGCCTGCGGAAATATTTGGACAGAGACCGCGAGGCGCACTCCCACGAGGTCAAGTGAACCCGCTCTTATTGCCATTTTCCGCGGCATTCCGGTTCGGAGTGGCACTGCGCAACGCTGGTTACAAACGCGGCTGGTTGAAAACCCGTCGCCTGGCGCGCCCGGTGGTGAGTGTGGGCAACCTCACGGCGGGGGGAACCGGGAAGACGCCCCTCGTCGTGTGCGTCGCCAAAATCCTGCTGGGCAGGGGATGGAAACCCAGCATTCTCACGCGAGGGTATGGCCGCAGCAGCAAGGCTGAGATGATTGTCCTGGAGCCTGGCGCAGGCCGCCGCGCCGAGGCGCAGGAAGTGGGCGATGAACCGGCGCTTCTAGCCCGCATGCTTCCGGAAGTTCCCCTTATCATGTGCGCGGATCGCTTTCGCGGCGGGCAGGTGGCGGAAGAGCGTTTCCAGGTTGACGCGCACATTCTCGACGACGGGTTTCAGCATCTGGCGCTGGCACGCGACGTGGACTTGGTGGCCCTGGATGCGACGCAGACCATTTCCAACTGGCATTTGCTCCCCGCCGGCCGCCAGCGTGAGCCGCTCTCTGCCCTGCGGCGGGCGGGGATCGTGGTGATTACGCGTACAGATTCGGCCGATTCGAAATCGCTGGAAGAACTGGTGGTGAAGATCCATCCCACCGCCCAGATCTTTTGCAGCCGGACGGAATTGCTGGGATGGACGGACGCATGGAGCGGCGAGGCCGTCCCCACCGGGAAAATCCACGCGCTGAAAGTCGCGGCATTCTGCGGGATCGGCAACCCACCGACGTTCTTTGCCGACCTGCGCCGCTGGGGATTCACGGTGGTCGCTGAGGATGCATTTCCCGACCATCACGTATACACTGGCAAGCAGATTCAACGGTTGGTGGCGGACGCCCGCCAGAAGGGAGCGGCCGCATTACTGACGACGCAGAAGGATGCGGTAAAATTCTCCCGGGATTGGACGCCGGAACTGCCCATTCTGGCTTGCGAGATAGAAGCACAAATCCGGGATGCAAGGGATTTCGAAAGAGCCCTGCTGACTGATCTGGAAAAGGCCTCTTCATGACGGTGGCTGGCCGCTATGCGAACGTGCAGCGCATTCTGGTGCGATCCACGAATTGGGTGGGCGACGCCGTGATGTCGGTGCCCGCTCTGGAAGCCTTGCGCGCGCGCTTTCCACGAGCGGAAATCGTGCTGCTCTCCAAACCCTGGGTCAGTGAACTCTATTGGCATCATCCGGCGGTGAATCGCCAAATCATCTACAAGCCCATGAGTGAGCATCGCGGGCCGCTGGGGTTTTCGAGGCTCATCCGGGAACTCCGGGCGGAGCGCTTCGATGCCGCCCTGCTCTTCCCCAACGCGTTTCAAGCTGCCTGGATGGCCTGGCTGGCGCGCATCCCGCTGCGCATCGGATATGCGCGCGACAACCGCGGCTTCCTGCTCCACGACGCCATCGAGCCGCCCCTTCCCGCCGCCTATGGGCATCAGGTCTATTACTACCTCCAGCTCCTTTTCCGTGCGGGCATGATTGACAAACCTCAACCGGTGGAAGAAATCCGGCTGCGCCTCACCGATACGGAAAAGAACTGGGCCGCGAAAAAGATCGATTCGCTGGGATTGAGCGGCCCGCGATTCCTCGTGGGACTCGCCCCGGGAGCGGCCTTCGGCCCTGCCAAGCGCTGGTTGCCCGAGCGCTTTGGGGGACTGGCCGACCGCCTGATTGGAGCGTTGAATGCCGATGTGTTAATCTTCGGGTCCGCGGCGGAGCGGCCCTTGGCGGAGGAAATCGCCAGCTCTATGCAGCACACACCAGTGATCGCGGCGGGTGAAACCTCTTTGCGGCAGTTGCTGTCGCTCATGGCGAAGTGCCGGTTAATCGTGGCGAACGACTCAGGCCCTATGCACCTGGCGGCGGCGCTGGGCATCCCGCTGGTGGCCATCTTCGGCTCCACCGACGAGCGCGCCACGGGTCCCATCGGTGAGCGGGTGCGCATCGTCAAACGAGACATTGAGTGCAGCCCCTGCGGGCGACGTGAGTGCCCGATTGACTTCCGTTGCATGCATGACCTCTCGGTGGAAGAAGTGTTTCGAGCCACGCTGGAACTCGTCAAGCGGTGGAATATCACGCACGATCATCCCGCGTTGTGAGAGGTGCATAATATAGTGCCAGTTCTCGCATAGCGCCGGCATCTTGCCGCCGCTGAAATATGCCGCCGGGACGGCGGCGCTACAAAGAAACCGAATCAGACTTATGACGATCCTATCATCTGACCGTACTGCGCTGCTGGCCCTGGTGGAGCGTTTCCCGCGCCAGCGCGTCATCATGCTGGGGGACCTTGTTGCGGACGAGTCCGTCTACGGCGAAATCACGCGCGTATCACGCGAAGCGCCGGTGCTGATCCTGAAGGAGCGCGAGAAGCAAGTGGTGCCGGGAGGCGGTGCCAATGCCGCGAGCAACCTGGCGGCGCTCGGCGCCCACGTGATTCCCGTGGGAGTGGTCGGCGATGATGCATCGGGCGACGCATTGCTCCAGTGCTTTCGAGAAAGGCGCATATCCACCCGGCAAATCATCCGTTTGCGCAATTACCTGACTCCCACGAAAGTGCGGATTCTGGGAGGACTGTCGCACTGGCAGCGCCAACAGATCGTGCGCATCGACCGGGAACCGCCCCAGCCCCTGGCCGCGAAAGTGCGGACCGAATTGACCCGATCGGCGGCGGCGTTACTCGGCTCCTCCACGGGCGTGCTGATTGCCGATTACGGCTACAGCACCACCAACGCCAGGGAGGTGGAGATGCTCCGCAAGCGGGCGGACCGTCTTGCGCTGCCCATCACCATCGACTCCCGCTACGACTTGCTGACCTACAAGAACCTGACCGCTGCGACGCCCAATGAGCCTGAGGTGGAGGCGGCTTTCGGCCAGACGATTGGAAACAACCTGGAGCGGCTTCACAACCTGGGAAGGAAATTCCTGCATCGCCAGGGACTCCAGGCGTTGCTGGTGACGCGTGGGCGCGACGGCATGGCGCTGTTTGAACCGCGCCGGCCACCCCGTCACCTTCCCATTTTCGGGTCCGATCAAGCCGTCGACGTGACGGGCGCAGGCGACACGGTCATCGCGGNNGTGATGAAGCGCGGCACCGCCACCGCTTCCCTGGGTGAAATCATGGAGGCGATCCGTAACACATGAGCGCAGCCCTGATCCCGCGCGAAGAAGTGAAAGCCCTGGGCGATCGCCTGCGCCAGGAAGGCCGCCGCATTGCCTTTGCCNNATATTCTCCACGTCGGCCATGTGCGGTATCTTGAAGAGGCAAGGCGCTCGGGCGATGTGCTGGTGGTCGGAGTTAACAGCGACCGCGCCGTGGCTGCATTAAAGGGCGAAGGGCGGCCGATTCTGCGCGAGGATGGCCGCGCGGAATTGGTGGCGGCGCTCGCATCCGTGGATTATGTTGTGATCTTCGACGAGCTGACGGCGCGGGAAATCCTTCTTGACCTGCTCCCGGACGTACACTGCAAGGGCACCGACTATGCCGCGGAGACGGTCCCGGAACGTGAAATTGTGAATAGTTTCGGCGGGGAGGTGCGCATCGTGGGCGACCCCAAGAACCATTCCACGCGGGAACTTCTGGCCGAAATTTCCCGGCGGGCGCAGGGAGAATAGGACTGCCTCCGCCGGCGCCAGGGTTCTTTTCAGGTAGGAGGAATGACGGACCCGGCGCAGCGATTTCTGATTGTTCGCCTCAGCTCGATTGGCGACATCGTCCACGCACTGCCCGCGGCGGCAGCGCTGGCGGAGACTTTCCCGCAAGCCCAGATTCACTGGGTCGTGGAAAAACGCCACGCTTTGCTGCTGGACGGCAACCCGCATCTGCACCGCATCTTGGTTCTCGATACCCTGGGATGGCGTAAACACTTGACTTCCTCCGCAACCTGGCACGAAATCCGCAATGGCGTGGGCGACTTGCGCCAGACCCTCTACGACGCGGCCCTCGACTTCCAGGGCCTTTGGAAGTCCGCGGTGGTGGCATGGCTCAGCCGCGCCCGGGAGCGCATCGGATTTGCGGGGCCATGGTTGCGTGAGCCCAGCGCGGGAGTTCTTTACACCCAGCGGGTTTTGCCGCGCGAGCACGTTCACGTGGTAGAAGAGAATCTGGCGCTGGTCGAACGGCTGGGGGCGCGCACTGAACGCTGGCAATTCCCCTTGCCGCGGAACGAGCAGGATGACGCATACATCGAGAGACAACTCGCCGCTTGGGATTCTGGAAACTTCGCCATCGTCAATCCGGGCGGTGGATGGCGTTCGAAATGCTGGTCCCCGGAGAACTATGCGGCGCTCATCCGCGAGTGGGCAGGCGCCCGGCGCGGGCCCATTCTCCTCACCGGATCCCCCTCGGAAGAACCTTTAATCAACGAAATCCTGCGGGGCGCCGGATCGCCATGCGCGCGTTACTTTCCTACTACGCTGCTGCAATTCATCGCCCTGGCAAGGCGGGCGCGGCTTTTCATCGGAGGGGATACCGGTCCCTTGCACCTGGCCGCCGCCGTGGGCACGCCGATCGTCGGCATCTACGGCCCCACCGACCCGGCGCGCAACGGCCCGTTTGCGGCCGATGACATTGCCCTTTCGAACCGCGGCCCGATCAACCACACACGCCGTGGGGAAAATCCTGCATATCTTCCTGGGATTTCCGTCGCGTCGGTTATGGCTGCCGCGGAAGTACGATTGGCGAGGGCGCATGGATAGCGGCTACGCTGCGTGGGCCACGCGCTGGCGTGTGC
>PLWR01000460.1:7020-7182 GCA_003165615.1 Acidobacteriota bacterium
CCATGAGCGGTCCTTACGCCTGCACACGCAACCCTCTTTATCTCGGAAGCTCGTTGATGGGCGCAGGTTTCGCTCTGGCCGGAGGGTGGAAACAGTACAGGTGGATTCTGGCACTGGCCTGCATGATTTTATTCGGCGCCATCTATTGGCCGGTCATCCGCC
>PLWR01000182.1 GCA_003165615.1 Acidobacteriota bacterium
TAATTCCAAACGCCTCCGTGCGGCAGCCAACCGGTTTCGGCGGGAATATCCTCCTGGGTGTAGGCCTGCATCAAGCGGATGTGGCCTTGCACAATCGGATCGGCTTTATCGAACACCAGGCCCGGATAGATCGCATGGGACAGCGCCCATTGCGCCGTTTGCGGCCGGGGCCGGTCCCATTCATTGGACGCCGTCCACAAGGGGTCTTCGTTCACCAACATGGGCAGGTACTCGAACCCGTCAGGATGGCGGCGCATTTCCTGGCGAGCGGCGGCGAAAAATGCTGTGCGCAATTCGGCGTAAAACTGCGTGGCGCCAGCCGGATCTGGCAGACCCAGCAGCTCCAACGCATCGATGACGGCTTTCAAGCCTGCCAGGACCCAGAGGGTGTTGGTGAATTCGGAATGAATACCCTTTAGTCCGCCGTCGCCAAAGCCGGGGGCCAGCAGACCGTAGCGGCCATTGACGCTGCCTCCAGCTTTGGCTTCATCCCTCCGAGCTTGAAGAAATCTGATCGCGCGCGCCACGTTCGGCTGCATGGAGCGGAAGTAGCTCCAGTCCTGGCTGAGNNTTCCAATCCCTCCTGCGCGGCCGCGTCGTAACCCAGGTAGCGGGCAGCCTCCAGCAGGAAGTTGCCGTCGACAATCCACAGGCTGCGGTAAACCGTTGGCCCCACCTGGAACGTGAGCTTTCCGGCCTTCACTTCCCTTGCCTGCTGGATGTTGCGAGCGCAGGCAACAAGAAAATCACCGTGCGGGCCGGGAAATTTGAAGGAGACCTTTCCGCCGAAGGGTTTCCAGTTCTGCCAATACTCTCGCGCCTCAGCCAACAACTCGGTGGGATGAGCAAGGCCATCCTTCAGCTTTTCCACCGCCTGCCCTTCCTGGGGAAAGCGCAGGAAACAACGGAATGGCTTGCCCGCAGAAATCACGGCAGGCTGCATCCGGCAGGTTGATTGCACTGCGCCGACGGGGAGCTGCTCAAAAGACTTATCGCTCAGCAGAAACGGTGGCGATTGCTCATTGTCCAAACGCAGCACCGCGCCTTCGGAAGTTGCCTGGAGTTTAACCTCGCGTTTGGTTTGCAGGATCACCAGCGGAACGGCTGTCAGCTCGTGCTCAATGCGAGGCTCGACCTCCAGAATCACGTTATCAACGCGGCCTTCACCCGCACGCTGCGTCGCAAAAGTCGTGATGTGCAGAAAGGCTTCCGGGCGGTCGAGGCGCGTGTGGATGATGGGAATGCCCGAAGCCTCCAACCGCTGCCAGCCCACCTGGTTGGCTTCCATCCCCTCCAGGGAGAATTCCACCACTTCGGGAAAGTAATCGATCCCGGCGCCATGGCCTGGGTGGCCGTAACGCAGCTCGCCCCGCTCGCCAATCAGACTCTTGTAGTGATCGTCGGGATAGCAGTAGACCGTCTGGCAGGAAAGCGGGGAGTAGCGGAAGTCGATCGCGGTCAAGGGACATTCGCTGTCGGGGCTCGAGGTTTTGCCCTCTGCCTCCTGCGCAACCGCGCTTGAGGCGCCGGCCAGAATCGGCGATGTGCCGGCAGCGGCGGCCGTCCCGAGCCCGATGCTCACATCGTGAAGGAATTTACGTCGCGTTGATTCGCTCATTGTTTGCTCTCCTGCATGGGAGGAATGGGTCAGTCAGTACTTCTCCGCGGCGCTCTTTGTGGCCACCATCATAAGGCGGAATAGTATACGGCGGATTAGGTTGGAACGTTCGTCATTCGCCGGGATTTCTCACCCGGCGAACGG
Source organism: Acidobacteriota bacterium (assembly GCA_003165615.1). The sequence goes on from PLWR01000182.1 coordinate 1,763, forward strand.
ATCACACCGAACGGTGGGGGAGGCGGGGCTCGCGAGCATTGGAATGCCTTGCTGCCGTCATTCCGATGTTGGACGACCGCATAACAAGGAGACAAAGATGCCAATTTGGCAGTATCAGCGGAAGAATTCCTAAAGGGTTATGGGGGCAAATCGTCGGTGCGGAGAAACTCGCTCACGGACAGAATGACGCGATGAATTTCACCCGGTGGAACAGGTGGTGGGCACAAAAGGCAACCAACACGGAAAAGTATTGACTCAGGCCTGAACTTGCTCTTTAATCCCCACGGTATCTTCCAGGTCGACAGGAATTCCGCCATGGAGAGATCTCTGCGCTGGGTTTGTTTCATAGTGATAATCACCGCGTGTGTGCCGCGTATTGCCGACGCTCAGGAACCTCTCTCGCGCCAATGGGAAAAGCTGATTGACGCCAGCAAAACAGAAGAGGCCCGCAGGTTGTGCACGCCATGGCTGAACTCACCCGAACTGGTAAAGCAGGCGGAAGCGCACAAATGCCTCGCCAACGTAGTTCTTCGCGGCAAAGACAACTCCATCGTGAGGATCGAAGGCAACGACGTCGGCGGCGGCGAAATGCACGGCGGGTTCAAGGATGAGGCGATTGACGAGGCTCTGAAGCACCTCAATGAGGCAATCCGATTGGCACCGCAGGATCTCTCCATTCATCAGGGGCGCCTTCACCTCCTGGAAATCTCCATGCGGCACGAAGAAATGGCCAAGGCCTTGGATGAAAGTTGCACGATTTACCAGGGCGCCGACGCTCTGCAGGCCTGGTTGGCCTATACAGCCGAGCTATTCGAAGCGGGTCATCATCGATCGAGCATCTTACTGCTCAACGTCCTCGATAAACACTTCCCCAACAACCACGAGGTAATCGGAAACCTGGGCGCAGGGTATAGCGCGCTGAAGGAGGATGACAAAGCCATTGAGTACCTGCGTAAGGCTGTGGCTCTTGCTCCCGCCGATCCCATCGACACTTGGAATCTGGGCAGACTCTACGATTATACGGGCAAGATCCAATTGGCGGACCAGTGGTATCAGAAAGCCCTTTCCCTTGACACCGACGCCGCCCAGCGTCGGGGCATGGCGTGCCTCTACGCCAAATTTGTCGAAACGAAACTCCATGATGCAAAACGCGCCTGCGAATTGCAGAAAGCCAGTTGCGAATCTTCCGAGCAAACGGCATGCAAGCAGGCCAAGCCGGTCGCAGACAATAATCACTTCTGACCTCTCGACCCCGATGGAAAAAACCCCTTCCCTGTCTGGACTTTGGATTGCCCAAGAGATATCCTGTCGAGCCGTGAAGCTATATAGTTCCTATTCGAAATTAACCCGGGGGTAAGCTATGGCCACAACTTCGAGCAGTTTACGTTTGGCAAGCCGCATGAAGCGTTTGGGGACGGAGAGCGCCTTTGAGGTTCTCGTCCGCGCTCGGGCATTGGAAGCACAGGGAAAAGACATCATTCACCTGGAAATCGGCGAGCCGGACTTCGCCACGCCCACCAACATCGTGGAAGCAGCGACCCGCGCTCTGCACGAGGGGTGGACTCACTATGGCCCCTCGGCGGGACTTCCGCAGTTGCGGGAAGCCGCGGCCGCCAATGTTGCCCAACACCTGGGCATCAACGTTGACCCGTCCGAGGTCGTCATTACTCCCGGCGGCAAGCCCATCATGTTCTTCGCCATTCTGGCGCTCGTTGAGGATGGCGACGAAGTGCTCTACCCTAACCCCGGCTTCCCGATTTATGAATCCATGATTCGGTTTGTGGGCGGCAAGGAGGTTCCGTACGGCCTGCGCGAGGACCACGACTTTGACGTCAACGTGGACGAGCTTCTGGAGAAGATCACCGACCGCACGCGCCTGGTGATTCTGAACAGCCCGCAAAATCCCACCGGCGGAGTGATGGGTCGCGAGGAAATCGCCCGCCTGGCGAAGGTGCTGGTGGACCGTGATATCTTTGTCCTGTCGGATGAAATCTACGACCGTTTGATTTACGAAGGCGAGCACTCCAGCATCACGCAGTTCCCCGGCATGAAAGAAAAGACCATCATCCTGAATGGCTTCTCGAAAACTTACGCGATGACCGGTTGGCGCATGGGTTACGGCATTATGCGCGCCGACCTGGCCCAGCAGATCACTTTGCTCATGACCAATTCGAATTCCTGCACCGCCAGCTTCACCCAGATTGCCGGCATTGAGGCGCTGCGCGGTCCGCAGGATTCGGTCACGGTGATGCGCGAGGAGTTTCGCCGCCGCCGCGCTGTGATCGTAGACGGGCTGAACCGCATTCCAGGCTTCCATTGCCGCCAGCCGCACGGAGCGTTCTACGTTTTCCCCAACATCCGCCAAACCGGAAAATCATCGCGCGCGCTGGCTGACGCGCTCCTTGCCGAAGCCGGCGTGGCCGCCCTGTGGGGCACCGCTTTCGGCGCCTGGGGCGAAGGCTATCTGCGCTTCTCGTTCGCCAATTCTGTTGAAAATATTCAGAAAGCGCTGGCGCGGATTGCCACGTGGGTAAACTCCCACTGCTAGAAATCCATCCGAGAACCTG
>PLWR01000511.1 GCA_003165615.1 Acidobacteriota bacterium
CTTGAGTTGGAAGCGGGTACAAGGGTGGAGTGTGGATTCCCTGCCCCTTCCGTCACCCAAACTGATCTTCTGTGTCTAATAAGTTGAGGAGCACGGCCGGTTTATGACCCACGAGTTGAGCATTCCCATCGCGTTCCTGGCGGGGATCGCTTCTTTTCTATCACCGTGTGTGCTGCCCCTGGTCCCGGGATATATTTCCATGCTCTCCGGCGCCTCCATCGATGAGCTGAAGAAAGAGGCCGGGGGAGAGCTTTTGCACCGTGTGCTGCGCAATTCCCTGGCTTTTGTAGTGGGATTTACGCTGGTTTTTGTGACCTTGGGTGCCACGGCAACTTGGGTGGGACAATTCCTGCGGGCACACCAAAGAACCGTCAACCTCATCGCCGGAATCATTGTCATTATTTTCGGATTACACTTGACCGGGTTGGTAAAGATCCCGCTGCTCTATCGTGAGGCGCGGCTGGATACGGGTGCGCCGCGGCGCGGCCTGGGCGGAGCGTTTCTGCTGGGATTCGCGTTTGCCTTTGGGTGGACTCCCTGCATCGGGCCGATTCTGGGAGCGATCCTGACCCTTGCCGCCCAGCGCGAGACGGTGTTGCAGGGCATGTTTATGCTGGCAGTTTATTCCGCCGGACTCGCCATCCCGTTCCTGCTCACAAGTCTGGGGCTCGGCACCTTCTTGAAATTCTATGGAGGATTCCGCAAGCACTTGCAGGCGGTGGAAGTGGGGTCAGGCGTTCTGTTAATAGCGCTGGGCACGCTGATGGCCCTTAATAAGCTGACGATTATTTCCGGGTATTTTTCGTTTTTGAACCGGATTCAGCTCTAAGCGGTTCATGGGGTTTTGTAGCGCTGAGCTTTAGCTCAGCAGGTGCCGACCCTTCGCCCCGCTCAGGGCAGGCTCTAAAGGCCGGCGCTACATTCGCTCAGCATTTGGTGATACGAGAGGAAACAGTTTGCATCCGTTCTTGATCAGTATCGGTTCGTTCCACCTTCCCACCTACGGCGTCCTTTTGGTGCTGGCAATACTGGGCGGGATTTACACCGCCATGCGCTTGGGCCGAAGCGTGGGTATGGATTCCGCACGGATATTGGATTTTTGCACTTGGGTGATCCTGGTGGCGCTGGTCGGCGCGAAAGTGCTGATGATTCTGACGGAGTGGAGTTATTTCCGCGCCAATCTGGGAGAGATCTTCAGTTTCTCAACCCTCATGGCGGGCGGGGTTTTTTACGGCGGCTTCCTGGCGGCACTCTTCTTCACCATCTGGTACGTGCGTGTACAGAAACTTTCCTTTTGGAAGTTGACAGATGTGCTGGCGCCCGGCGTGGTGCTGGGCCAAAGCGTGGGACGACTGGGATGTTTCAGCGCCGGCTGCGATTACGGCAAAGCCACAACGGTACCGTGGGGAGTGACATTTACCAACACCTTTGCGCATGAAGTCGCGGGCGTTCCGCTCGGTGTGCGGTTGCATCCCACGCAGCTTTACGAATCCTTCACAACTTTCGCAATTTTCGGCTTGCTGCTGTGGTGGTTTCCCAGAAGAAAAAGGGATGGGGATGTATTCCTCGGCTATTTGGGCCTGTACGCCGTGGCGCGATTCTTTCTGGAATTCCTGCGCGGCGACGACGACCGGGGGTTTGTATTCAATCATCTACTTTCAACGTCCCAATTTATCGCGTTGCTGGCGCTGGCAGGGGTTGCCATAGTGTTTATTTGGAGACGCGTTCCGCATGCCGGCGTAGCAGGGCGGCAAGGCGGGCTCGCCCAGGCGCAGACGACGGACGGGGGAGTGGCAGCCAGCAAGGTGCAGGCGGTTGCCGCGGCTCACGCCCCTAAGGGCGCCAAGCGTTAAATCATTGTGAGGTGTGGGCAGTGGAAGAACAGACACCAATCGAAAATACGCCTGAGGCATCAAAGCCACCGGAAGGTTCTCCCCCGGAGAATCGAGCGGCCGCCAAATTCAAAGTGCTCGTCGGCGCTTTGCTGGCCATTATTCTCGTGGTTGGTCTGTACTACGTGAACCGCTATTGGATTGCGCCCGCCGTGAAAGCGCAACCGAAGGGAGATGAGAACCATCCCCCGGCGCCGGCGTTTTCGCTGACGGACATCACCGGCCAGCCGCTCAAGCTGAGTGACTATCAGGGAAAAGTGGTGGCGCTGGATTTCTGGGCGACGTGGTGCGGGCCCTGCCGGATTGAAATTCCCGGCTTCATCGAATTGCAAAAGCGTTACGGAGCCCAGGGCTTCACCATGATCGGCATCTCCATGGACGACAGCCCGGAACCGGTGGTGGATTTCTACAAGGAATTGCAGATGAATTACCCTGTCGCGGTAGGCAACGACCGGCTGGGGGAGCTTTATGGCGGCATTCCAGGACTCCCCACCACGTTTCTGATCGGGCGCGACGGCCGGATCTACGCCAAGCACGTTGGCGCCACTGACCCCACGATCTTTGAGACGGAGATCAAGGAGTTGCTGGCGATTGCCCCGGGGACCGAAGCCAAGAGCTTTCAGCAGGCAGGACATATTTTTGACGATGACAAAGTCGCGTTGGGCGACCCCGCGGTGATCGATTCCGAAGTCCCAGGCATTGATTTATCCAAACTGACCGCCGGTCAAAAGGAAGGTTTTAAGAAACAATTGGAAGGCCAGCAATGCACCTGCGGATGTAAGCGCAACTTGCTCAATTGCCGCCAAAAGGACCGCGGCTGCTCCTTCAGCCGAAAACTTGCGCAAGATCAAATGGACGCATTTCTCAAGGAAAAGAGCTCCGGCAGCGCCACCAAACAGTAATAGATTTTAAACTTCGAAGGAAAGAGATTTACGGCCTATGCGGATGTTTATTTGGACCTGTGTTTTGGCACTGATGGCCACAAGCCTGGTTTGGGGGCAGAACATCAATTCCGTGGTGGAGGCCCGCGCCGTTATGGCCACTGACGCAGGGCACGCCAACTCTGCGGTGAAACTGGCCGTGCTGGCACAGGTGGCTGCCGGCTACCACATCAACGATCACAAGCCGTCGCTGGATTACTTGATCCCCACGGACCTCAAGGTGGATCCCAGCGATCAATTCGCGGTGAAAACCGTTGTGTATCCGAAAGGGACACCGGTGAGGTTCGCGTTCTCCGATGTTCCGCTTTCCGTATACGAGGGTTCAGTGGTGGTGGGCGCGCTGTTGCAAACCGGGAAGGCCGTGCCCGCAGGAACGTACACGCTGAAGGCAAAATTCGCGTACCAGGCCTGCAACGATCACGCTTGCCTGCCACCTGCCAACGTGCCGCTGACCGTGACCATAAAAGTTGTACCTCGTAACGTACCCTTGAAACCGGTGGAACCCGATGTCTTCCAACGAATCAAATTCGAGTAGTGCTCCGCCAACCCCGGCCCCCGAGGGAAAGCCTCGTAGTTCAACCGGGATGGTGGCTCTAAGCCTGGTTTTGCTGGCTGGACTGGTATGGGCCATGGGTCCAGGGCGGGCGAAATTTGCGCCGGCCCCCCTGCGACCGGCGCCGGCTGGCTGCCCCCAGACCGCGCCCGACTTTGTCCCCTCGGACGCGACGGAAATTCCCGGCGTCGATTTGAGTTCGCTTTCAAACGCCCAAAAAAATCACCTGCTCTTTCGCCTGAACATGGAGCCTTGCCCTTGCGGCTGTAACACCAGCATCGCTGCCTGCCGAATCAATCATCACACTTGCCCCGCTTGCAAGGATCTGGTGGAAAAAATCGTGGCGGAAGAATCAGGAGCCAGGACTCAGGAGCCGGAAGGCAAAAGCCAGAAGTGACCGAAAATCGAAATGCGAAACTCGCGATGCAATACTTCGCGCACGAGTTTCGCATTTCGAGTTTCGACCCTGACTCCTGGCTTCTGATTCTTATGCGAATTGGCGTCGTCTCCGACACCCACGGATATTTTGATCCGCGCCTCTTGCCACTGTTACGGGGCGTCGACGAGATCTTCCACGCCGGTGATGTTGGATCCGAGGCCGTGCTTGACCAGCTCCGTATCCTTGCGCCGGTCGAAGCGGTGCGTGGCAATGTCGATTCGGTTGCTTTGGGGTTGCCGCCCGACATCACGCGGTCGCGTGGAGGCGTTCAAATCCACATGCTGCACGAACTCCCCAAGCCCCAGTCGGCAATACGTGATTGGGCCCAGGCTGGCCCCCTGGAAGGGAAAGCGGCTGATCACTGCCGCCGTTTTCTGCAAAGTCTTCCCGAAAAATGCCAGGTGGTGATTTTTGGTCACAGCCATGAGCCCTGCGCGCTGATTCTGGGCAGCAAGCTCTTCTTCAACCCCGGCAGCGCGGGAAAAAAGCGTTTCTCGTTACCCCGTTGCTGCGGCATGCTGGAGATTTCAGCGCAGGGAGTGCACGCGACATTTCTCGGTCTGGAAAGGTATAATGAAGACTTACCGGAAGGCGTACACCTGCCGATCGGAGGAGCTAAAGCATGTGGAAACTGCTGAGAGTTTTGAAAGGCACCACGGAAGTGCTAGCGACAGCAGGAGCCGTCCTCGCCGCCGCCATTGTGGTAGTGGAAACCTACCAGACCCTGCGCAAAAAGATGGACTCCGCTAAAGGGTCTTAGCCCCAATACTGTTCACTTAGACTGTGCCCAATACGACCCCCTCACCCCCACCACCAGNNAGAATTTCCAGCTTGAGTTCTGAAATCGTTTAAGTGAACAGTATTGGTCTTAGCCCACCTGCGGCGTGGAATGCCGCAACAATTGACCGGAGGCTCGCCATTGAGAAAAAGCCTGCGGTCACCAAACTGCGGATTGCGATTCGTACCTACCCTCTCGGGTCCGGCTCCACTTGCCCCTCGCATTCAAATCCTACAAGGGGGGTCCCGATTTTCTTGGTGAGGACTCGCCACAGGTTGAATCGATACAGCCAAACTCCCAAACAAGTTCCCAGAACATTGGTGATGACATCCGTGGAATCGGAATCTCTCGTGGGAAGGTACGCCTGAAGGGATTCAATCGTCAGGCTGACCATAAACCCGAACAGGATCGTGACCAATACCGGCCTTTTGACCCAGCCGGCCAACGAGAAGTAGGCGCAAAAAAGGAATCCGAAAGGAACGAAGCCTGCAATGTTCACCAGCACGTCTTCCCAGTAGCTCCATGATGGACGGAACGCTTTCCAGAATGGGTAAAGGAAAGCCTGATCCAAAATCAGATACCGGTCCGGAATATATAAGTTGGTTCCCGAGGACACTTGGTTATGAATGACCCGACCCGTGCGCTCATCAAAAAGATATAGCGCCACCACTCGCTCATTTTCAGAGACCTCCGGCCGTCCCTGCACCGTCCAAGTCACAAAGTGTCGATAGACCTGCGCCGGAGTAAGATTCTGGTGGTAAAAAGCCAACCCTCGCAACACACCTGACCAGCTATTATCGACTATGGGCAAATTGGCGATTACGAGTTCGCCGTCAAAATCATGGACCGAGAGCGGAAATTTGCGGCCTGTTCGCGCCAGCACACCATCAATATAAACTGAAGTCTGCCCTCCATCTGACGTAACCGTTATGAACATCCGCTTTCCCCGACGAAAAACTTCATCAACATAAAGCCGGGTGGTGCGAGTTCGATGGCGCTTGTCGCGAATGTCACTTCGCAAGGCAATGTCACTAAGGGATTGGTGCAGCGAGAACTGCCGAGGACTTCCCGCAGCATAGAATGCAAAGAGCGTGCCGGAGGCAGCGGTAACTTCAGGCTCTACCCAAAGCTCGAAGCTGCAAGGGGCATCGTCCGGCGCGTCCGCCGCCTTGAATTTGCCCGAACTCAGTATCGTGCCATGACGACCAAAGTGCAGGCCGTTGCCAGCCGCGAGCCATGCCACTTGATTCCTGGGGGGATAAAACGGCCAAAGTCCTGCCACCAGGATGCCGCCCAGGATGAACAGGCAAATCACCCCCAGTAGTTTCGGCCCTATCACCTTCCAGTTTCTCCGGCCGATGGCTTTGCGAATTCGGGAGGCAATGCCCAAATTGTTGCTTTTGTCGACGATGGGTTCTCCTTGGTACTGTCCTGATTTCGGGTGTAGTGCCGGCTTCCAGCCGGCACAGAGCCGCCAAGATGGCGGCGCAACGTGCAAATTCGGACAGGACCTCTTCCTTGAATCATCAGCCGCACCTGGTGGCTCTCCTTTGCCAAATGTTATCAGGAAATCTTCGATTCACTGCCCCGTATTTCATTCCTCCACTGAGGCGCATATACCCTAACCCGGGCTTCTTACCACATGATGGGGGGAGCGGAGCAAAGCTATGAAGTGGCATTGCTTATGGCGGCGTGTGGCTATTGCCGCGATGGGGCTTTCTGGCCTTCCGCCTCCTGCCCACTTCTCTGTTTCAGGAAAGGCCCAGCCCTTGGATCCATGGTGAGACATCCCAGTCACGTCAGGCTGCGGCCACGGGTTTCAGGGAGGGCAAGGGCAAGAACACCGGCCAGGAGAAAGGCCACGCCGCTGATCCCGAAGGCGGAAGCAAGGCCCCCGCGAGCGGCGATGACGCCGATGGCCCACGGCGCGGCAGCGCTGAGGGCGCGCCCGAAATTGTAGGTCAGGCCCATGGCAGTAGCGCGGAAAGAGGTGGGAAAGAGTTCCGCGGTGATGACCCCGAAACCGGTGAAATGGCCGGTGCCGAAGAAGGCGAGCAGCGGACCCACCCCCAGCAGGGCCAGCGGATGCGCCCGCGCGTAAAGCGGCACAAGGAGCGCGGCAATCAAGAGGTAGGAGACGTAGGTCCGCTTGCGGCCCACCGCGTCGCTGATGAACCCGAACGTCACATAGCCAAGCCACATGCCCGCCTGCATGGCGATAATCCAGGCGGAAGAGGCGGCGAGAGAAAGGCCCCGGCCGCCACGCGCTATCGGCAGGGCGAGGTAAGAAGGAATCCAGGTGAAGAGTCCCCACCAGCCAAAGAGCGCAGCGCTATTCATCAGCAAGGTCACCAGGATTGCCTTGGCGTAGGGAGGAAAAGAGCGGGACTCGGGATTCGGGACTCGGGATTCGGGTTTCCTTGAAATTGATTCCTGATCGTCAGGCGCTTGTCCGTGGACCCCTCTTTCGGATTTCGAATTCCGAATTCCAGAACCCAAACCCTGGATTACGGATCCCGCATCGCGAATTTCAAATCCCGTGTCACTAGTCCCGAGTCCCGAATCCCGAACCCCGGCTTTTTTCCGCTCCGCCAGCCACAGTGGAGACTCCTCGACCCGGCTGCCAATCCAAAGGGTGAGGAGAGCAGGGAGAATTCCAGCGAAGAAGACGGGCCGCCATCCCCAGCGCGGCATGATGAGGGCGGCGATCACCGCCGCCAGCGCGTAGCCGATGGCAAAGCCCGATTGCATGAGCCCCAACGCTTTGCCGCGATGCTCATCGGGCCAGGTTTCCGATACCAGAGCCGCGCCCGTGGCCCATTCCCCGCCCATTCCCAAACCCACGCCAAGGCGCAGTGCGGCCAGCTCCCACAAGCCATGGGAGAGTCCGCAAGCGGCGGTGAATACCGAATAAACCACGATGCTGATGATCAGCGCCGGTCGGCGACCGAAGCGGTCGGCGACGAGTCCGAATAGAATGCCCCCAACGGCGGAGGCGATGAGCGTAACGGAGGCCAGCAGGCCGGCTTGCGCAGTGGTAAGTTGCAAGGCGCGCAGCAGTTCACGAATGACCATGGCGTAAAGCGTAACGTCCATGCCATCGAGCATCCAGCCCAGCGTGCTGGCCGCCAGGGCGCGGCGCTGGCGCGAAGAGCTGGAGACGAGAAATGCCAGAGATTTTGCGGCCATCGGGAATCGGCAGTATAGCCGAACCGATGGGGTTTGGGGGAGGAGAGATGGCACGGCCCGTATCGCACGGGAGGCCCCTGCCCCTTGGCCCTTGGCGCCTTCCTCCATGGCCAGGATGCATTTCCCGCTTGTTTCGTCGCGGGCTTTGTGATACCAATAACACGCCTGTTGGTACCAAACAGATTCCTAAAATAGCGAGCGGAAGAACCGGCTGGACAGTTCGGAGCGGGTGGATGGGTCACGACGCTACGATTCCACGGATTCCGCAAAAGGAGATAAGGGCATGGCATTCTGTGCGAAGTGCGGTGCTCAAATGGCCGAGGGAACAACGTTTTGCGGCTCGTGCGGCGCGGCGGTGGGTGGCGCGGCCCCGCCTGCGGCACCCTCAGCGGCGAGTACTGGAATGACCTCGAATGTGGCGGGGTGTCTGGCTTACATTCTGGGATTCATCACCGGGATCATTTTCCTGGTGTTGGACCCCTACAAGAATGACAAGTTCGTCAAGTTCCACGCCTTCCAGTCGATTTTCTATAGCGTCGTGGTGATCGGGTTCATGATCGTGTGGTCGATCCTCTCGATAATTCTGGGGCTCGTGTCGCTGGGTTTCCTGGCAGGGATCATGTTTTTGATCAGCCTGCTTATCCACCTGGCGTTCTTCGCCTTTGCCATCTTCATGATGTACAAGGCCTACCAGAACGAGCTTTACAGAGCTCCGATCATCGGCGACTTGGCGGCAAAGCAAGCAGGCCTATAAGTCCCCGAAACGAAGTGATCTCACTCAAAGGCGATGGGGCGGCACGGGTTTGCCGCCCCTTGCCTTCAGCCGAAGCTCCCTAGATGCTTGCCTACGCAATTCCTCTTGACAATTTCCGGCAGCAAGCGCAATTTGAATGGTTTCGCTCACGTTGGTGAGGCTGGGCGTGTGCAGAGCTGGTTACCTCACCCCCAAGACCTATGGCGGTTTTAGTTTGTTTTCACGATCGGTGTTTTGACGGAGCCTGCTCGGCGGCCGTGTTTACGCGCTTCTACCGGCAGTGCGTCGATGCCCAAGCGGAGTTTCGATATCGCGGCATGATGCATCGTGCCGGACAGTTGTTTGATGCCGGACTGTTCGACGCGACCGAGAACGTGATCGTTGATTTCAAATATTCCAGCTCCGACCGCTTGACGTGGTGGTTTGATCATCATCAGAGCGCATTTCTTACGGAAGCGGATGCCGAGCATTTCCGCCACGACCATAGCGGCAAGAAATTCTACGGGCCGGACTTCCGCTCCTGCACCAAGTTCATCGCCGAAACCACCGGCAAGAAGTTTGGATTTCAGGCTCCCGACCTGGAAGACTTGATCCATTGGGCGGACTTGATTGACGGTGCGCAGTACCCGGACATTCCCACGGCCGTGGAAATGCGCGAGCCCGCCACGCAGTTGACCCTGGTCATCGAAGGGACCACGGAACCGGACTTCTGCATGCGTCTGATTCCGGAACTTCTCTCGCGGCCGCTAAAGGAAATCATCGCCCTGCCGCACATCCAGAAGGCCTTTGAACAGCTTTACGCCCAGCATCTGAAGTCCATCGAATTGCTTCGTGGGCGCGCCGAACTGCAAGACGGGGTGGTTTTCTTTGACGTGGCGGACCAGCACGTGGAGGGCTTCAACAAGTTCATTCCGTACTATCTTTTTCCCACCGCGGTCTATTGCGTGGGAGTAAGCTCCTCGAAGGAGCGGATCAAGATCGCCGTCGGCAGCAACCCGTGGAGCCGTGCCCCCAAGACGGCCAACCTGGCGAGCATTTGTGAGCGTTATGGAGGCGGGGGCCATCCCAAAGTGGCGGCGATCTCCCTGCCACCGCAGGATTTGGAGCGCGCGCGCGACGTGGCCGCACAGATCGTCCACGAACTCCGCACGGGGACCGGACTCGGGACTCGGGGTTAGGGATTAGGGGTTCGGTACTTGCAATCCGGAATTCGACATCAGGAATTCGGAATGAAGGGCTACAGACTTGGGATCAATGATCAGGGTGATGATCGAGAAAGCCCGAGTCCCGAATCCCGAATCCCGAGCCTCTGATTGTCGTGCTTGATACCGGGATGCGGCTGTGGTAAGAAAGAACAGTCATATCATTCCATTAGAGCCAGACTCCTGGCAAATCAGGTTGTTCTTGGCTGTCAAAATACGGGGAAAGGTTCCGGGGCGCAAGTGAAGTCCCTTTGGGGTTGAGTTTGCACTGATTTTCAACTTGTTGGCACACCGACAAAGAGTGGTTTCACTGAGGTTACGGTTAAGCGTGACTGCAACCGGGGGAGGGTGAGGGCCGTGGCCGATATAACGGGGAGTGAGGAGAAGGCCATTCACGTGACCTTGTTCGGAATGTCCGACATGGGTCGCGTGCGCAAGAACAACGAAGATAACTTCGTCGTCTGCAATCTTACGACGGGAGAGGTTGGCGTAACGCCTTCGCTGCGCGAGCATAATGTGGGCCCGCTCGGCTCGCTTTTCATGGTTGCGGATGGCATGGGCGGTGAGGCCAGCGGCGAGGTGGCCAGCCAACTCGCTGCCGTCACGGTTCCCAAGCGGCTGTATGACAATCTGAAAACATTGGGGACGGTCAGTGAGGCCAACTTCGTGATCCTCCTGCGCGAGGCCGTCGAGTACGCCAACCAGATCATTTTCCAGAAGGCCCTGGCCAATCCCGCCTACCACGGTATGGGGACCACCACCACGGCCTCTGCCCTTTTCGGCCAGCACCTGTTTATCGGGCAGGTGGGAGATTCACGCTGCTACTTAATTCGCAGTAAACAGATCACCCAGTTAACACGCGACCAGACATTTCTGAACTATCTGAAGGACATTGGCGCGGAGTTGCCCGCTGACCCGGAAAAGGACAGCCGCAAGAGCATTCTCACTCAGGCGGTGGGAACCAGTGAAACGCTGGACGTAAAGGTCACCTACATCCGGATGAATCAGGGCGATAGAATTCTTGTCTGCAGCGACGGCCTTTACAACATGGTACCCGAGGCTGATCTGCTCGAAAACGGTGGCCGTGCGAATGCGCTCTCCGACAATTGCAAAGCCCTCATCGATAAAGCCAACGCCAATGGTGGAGGGGACAACATCACGGTGATCCTGGCGGAGTTTTCGGGGCCAGGACTTCCTCCCGGTAACGCCGGCGCCGCCGTCGAGTGCAAGGAATTCAACGAAGAAGACTTCAAACCGCTAACCTAGGAAGTAGTCAGTTGTCAGTTGGCCTCGCTGCCTTGCCGGTCAGGAGACGGGTTACTGAAAACTGAGAACTGAAAACCGAGGACAGTGCCATGAAATGCCCATCATGCGGCGAAGTCAATGAAGGTGGCTATCGATTTTGCAGGGTTTGCGGTCACGTTCTGGGCGGGGAGCAGGAAGCTGGTCCCACGGTGGCCATGCCCACCAAGGTAAGCCGCGGCGAGGAACCTGCGCCCACCGTTGCCGCCACGCCGCCTCGCTCCGCTCCTTCCGCTTTTCGCCTGGTTGCCACTTCCGGGCTCCTTTCCGGCCGAACCTTCAGTATCACTGCCAAAGGGCTTATCGTGGGCCGCGACCAGACCAAATGCCAAATCGTGCTCGCGGATGATCAAATCTCCCGCCAGCACGCCTGGGTGGGTTTGAACGATGCCGGGCAAGTGGTGCTTCGCGATCGCGATTCCTCCAACGGATCTTTCATCAACAAAGTGCGGGTCCAGGAAGGGGTTCTAAAGCCCAACGATGAGGTCTCCTTCGGCGCGGGCGGAAAGCACCTGTTTCGCGTGGAGTCGTTCGTCCCCGCGCCTGCCGCCGTTGCTGTGCACAGGACCGCCATCGACGAGGACGATGGCCATGTGCACACCTCCGTCGTCAGCCAGGCCGATATTGCCGCCGCGCAGAAGGCCGATAGTTCCACCGGCGGCACCGTGGCCATCAAGCTCACGGATATCATGGCCCGCCCCCACGTTGATCTGATTGTTGACAAGTTTGCGGTAAAGAGCGAGGACATTCCGGATGATGGCCTGATGATCGGCCGCGATTCCAATCGCTGCAAAATGGTGTTGGAACACGCCTCCGTGTCCGCTGTGCACGCCCAGTTTTCACTCAAAGGTGGTGGGGTCGAGTTGATCGACCTGTCCGCCAACGGCACTTTCGTCAACGGAATCCGCATTAAAACCGCCGAACTGCACGACGGTGATTACATTACTTTCGGCAGGTATACCGGAAAATCTCTGATCTTTCGCTCCGGCCTGGAGCCGCAGTTGAAGATGGAGAACATCGACCTGGCCAAGGACCATCTGGTCATCGGGCGCGACCCAACTTGCGATGTGGTGATCGCCCATCCCATCGTCTCCAAGAAACATGCCGAGATCATCAAGCAAAACGGCAAGAGCCTGCTTGTTGACCTGGGGTCGGTGAACGGTACCTTTGTGAACGGCATCCGGGTGAAGCGCCATGAGCTCCAGGAACTGGACCGCGTGGTGATTGGCCCCTCGGAGCTCCACTTTCATGGCGGAACCCTGACCCACGTTCCTGACGGCCGGGTGGTGCGGCTGGATTCCGTACACTTGAATTTCCAGGTGACCGACCGCAACACGGGCCAGCCCAAATTGCTCCTGGATGACCTCTGCCTGGTGGTCAAGCCGAAAGAGCTGATCGGCCTGCTGGGACCAAGCGGCGCGGGCAAAACCACCCTGATGAACGCGCTCAATGGGTTTGTGAAACCCACTTCCGGCAAGGTGCTTTACAACGGCGTGGATTTGTATCAGAACCTGGACGCGATGAAATCCACCATTGGATATGTCCCGCAGGAAGACATCATGCACCGGCAATTGACGGTGCGCCATTGTCTTTACTACGCGGCGAAACTGCGCTTGTCCGACGATATTTCCGACGACGAAATCAACCGCCGCGTGGAAGAGATGCTGGATACGCTGAAACTCGACCCGCAACGCTGGGACAACCCCGTGGCCACCCTGAGCGGCGGCCAGCGCAAACGCGTGAGTTTGGGAATCGAGCTTCTCCCCAAGCCCGGCGTGCTCTTTCTGGATGAGCCCACGGCCGGGCTCGACCCGCGCACGGAAACGCTGATGATGATGCTCTTCCGGCAGCTCGCCAACCAGGGCTCCACCATTGTCATCACCACCCACCTGCTGGGGTCGTTCGGCGTGCTTGATAAAGTTGTGGTCATGGTGCAAGGGCGGCTGGCCTATTACGGTCCGGGAACAAAATTCCTGGAGTATTTCAAGGCGGAAACTCCTCCCGACGTATACGACGACCTGACGGATAACAACACCATTGCCTATGCGCTGGAGTTGAAGCAGCGGTTTCAAAGCGCCCCCTTGTACCAAAACCTGGTGGTGGACCCGCAGAGAAATATTCCGGCCGAGCAATTAACGGCAAGCGGGGCGCCGGCTCAGGCGGAGCGCCAGGAAAAAAGATTCAGCCTGCGCCAGTTCACCACCCTGCTGCAACGCACCTGGGAGCTGAAATTCAGCGACCGGGCGCAAACCCTTCTGCTCTTCGGCCAGGCGCCCCTGGTAGCTTTGCTGGTGGCCTTGATGGCCAGCGGGCCCAACCAGGTGCAGACCATCTTTATGGCGATGTTTTCCTCGCTCTGGTTCGGCTGCTCGAACGCCGTTCGCGAGATTGTGGATGAGCAGACCATCTACCGGCGGGAACGGCAAACCGGCCTGAAGATTCCTTCGTACATCCTTTCGAAACTCGCTGTCTTGTCCTTTGTGGCGTTTGTGCAGTGTTTCTCCGTAGTGCTGATCTGTTTGTTGGTCAACCACGCCCTTTCCCTGAGTTTGCCGGAAGCCGGGGCGGCCATCCTGATCATGTTCCTGGTGGCGGTAAACGGCTCGCTGATCGGGTTGCTGATTTCCAGCCTGGTCTCAACGCCGGAAAAAGCCCTGACGCTGTTTCCCTTGATTCTGATTCCCGAACTCCTGCTTTGCGGCCTGTTCCTGCCGGTTCGGCCCATCCAGACGATCATCCCCATCACGGTGGAGCAGCTCTTTGAAGGAAAGTTGTTTGCGCAGCCGGAAGCAAAGGCCAAGGCGAACGAGCTCATGAATCCCCCGGCGCCGGCTGACGATGCCACTGCGGCCGGGGCGCAAAAGGGCCAATTCGCCCATCAGGTGGCGGGCGCCATGGAGCCGTCGGAGAAGACCATGAAGATCTTCCACAAATACACTCCGGCCCCCATTGACGGCATGGGAACGCCCATCCGATTGTTTTCAATGCTCGCCATTTCACGCTGGGGCCTGGAAGCGCTCAGCGACCTGTGCGTACACGGCCACCATTCAACCCAGGACTACGCCTACAAGATCATCAACACCATCACGATCTCTCTGCATCCGGATGATGTCTCGAGGCTCGAGGCGGGCCTGGAGCAGTCGGCCGAGGATTTCGCCAAGGCCGGTGATTTTCCGCTTCCCTCCAATTTCTGGCGCGACAAGGGACCTTACCTGGCCATCATGACGGGATACGCACTCCTGGTGCTTGTCTGTATTCTGGTCGTGATGAAACGCAAAGACGTAAAGTAGGAAAAGCAGTGGCTAGTTGCAAGTGGCCAGTGGCAAGCAGGAGCGGCCGGCACTAGCCACTATCCACTTGCAACTAACCACTGCTCTTAAAAGGAGTCAAAATGGACAACGGAATTTCTGCCATACGCAACCTGCTCTATATCGTTCTGGTGCTTGCGCTGTTGTCAGTCTTCGCGGACGTTTACGTCGGCATGCAACTCTCCCAGAATAGTGATGAGCTGGCGAGTATGCGCGTGCTTTTACAGAAGCAGTTGATGGGGAGCGCCGTTAATCAGTCGGAGCAGTTGCAGAAGAAAATGGACATGCTCGATCAGGACGCGGCGGGCATCGACGCCAAGCTGCAAAAGGCTCAGGACGATTTTGTGGCCAGGATGAACGTCGAACTCCCCCGCATCATGGATAATTACATCAAGACGCGCGCCCCCCAGATGGAACGGCAGGCCATGAAGCAGATACCGCGCTAGGGCCGCGCCCGCCGAGCTCGTTTGCCGGTGCTACATCCCGAAGGAAGTAGCGCCTGCGGTCCGAGGTCCGCGGCTTTGCTTGGGATTTTGGGATTCTCGCGTTCGCGGGGGTGGAAATCGGTCCTACCGGAAAGGCCGCGCCGTGGTGACCTGGCGATCATCTACGCGCCCTCTCGAACCGGTGCCAGGCGGAAAAGCCGCGGAATCAAAACCGCCGGTCGTAATAGTAGTTTGTCGCTCCCGTTGAAGTGCAGCTACCGTACTGATCCTCCACGCAGCGTCTATAGTTGAGTATCCACGTTCATATCACTTCGGAAGTTCTCAGCCACCCTCCGCGATGGAAGTTGGTCCGCTAAACGCCCAGAACCTTTTCAACCTGGCCGATCTTCT
>PLWR01000469.1 GCA_003165615.1 Acidobacteriota bacterium
GATAGGGTTTGTCAAGCGGAACTTTCTTCTCCTTCGGGCAGATACGGCGGGGGATTATAGTGCTTGACAGGTTGGCGCTGTGGGTGTATTCATGCTTTGCCCGTTGATCGATCATCATAATAATGATCGTTGCCAACGTGCCTGTTCTCAATAGTCGGAGGCTGAAATGCGTGGCCAAGGNNCTTTTCGGCGGAAAGGTATCTGCATTCCCAGCCGCATTATGAGGTTGTGAGCAGGCGGCGGAGTTGGGGTTGAGTCTTTGATTGGAGTCCCAAGAGGGGGTCATATGTCCGGAAGTGGGGATCATGTTGTTCGGCTGGGTATCACGGTAGTCTGTAACCCCTTAGAGGTGGGGGGTGATCAGGCCCCAGGTCTACTGGACCAGATTGAGCAGGCTTTTGCTACGGCGAGTTTCGGAAGACTGGAGATCGTTCGCTCCGCTGAAATCGTGAAAGACCCGGGATCCGCGGTAAAGGTGGGCAGGTTTTTTTACGATCAGCGAGTGGATGCCCTTTGCGTCCTCGCGGCCACTTGGTTTGAGGATTACCTGGTTTTGGACCTTCTGGAAGAATGTGACATTCCCATAATTGCTTGGGCCCGGCCCGGCATGGAGACAGGTTCGCTTTGCGGGATGCAGCAACTTGGCTTCCTGCTCAAACAGCTTGAGAAAACCTATTGCTTCCTCTTTGAGGAGGTGGGGGCTCCGGCGGCGCTCAAACGGTCGTGGGAATTCGCGCGGGCTTCCGCGGTCCGCCGCCAACTGCGGCGCGCCAGAATCGGCTACCTGGGCCATCGGATTCAAGGGATGACCGAGATCACTGGTCACGAACTGGCGATGAAGAAACTGCTGGGGCCACGAATCGTGGGCATCGATGTCCAGGTCTTTTTGCAGCGTGCCTCGCAGGTTCCGGCTACCTCGATGGCCGGCAGGTGGCAGGGACTTAAGGAGGAAGTGGGTGGAGTAACCGCCACTGAGGGAGCGGGCATCGAGTCGTTACAAGTCCACGCTGCGTTGCAAGAGACGATCCAGGAACTTGGACTTTCCGCAGTGGCGGCGGGCTGCTATCCCCACTTGATGGGCAACGTGTGCCTGGCAGCGTCCCTGCTGGGGGAGCAGGGGATTCCGGTTTCCTGTGAGGGAGATCTCAATGGCGCGCTAGGGATGTTGATCCTGACCCGGCTCACGGGCAGCCCTGTGCATAATACGGACCTGCTGGATCCCATCCCGGCGGAGAACGCCATTATCTTCTCGCATTGCGGATCAGGTGGTTTCTCGCTGGCGGAGCGCCCTTCGGACGTGAAGTTGGCACCCGTGCGCTTGATGAACTGTGGATTATGCTGCCTGTTTCCCGCCCGGCCGGGACCAGTGACTCTGCTCAACATTGTGCCCAAGCTTGATGGCTACATCCTGGCGGGCTTATATGGTGAGGCCGTCGAAACGGACATGGTTTTTCCCGGCAATCCGTTACGCGTGCGATTCAAGTCTGATTACCGCCGGATTCTGTCGTGGATTATCGAAGAGGGCTTAGGCCATCACTGGATGGCTGCCTACGGTGATTTGCGGGAGTCACTGCGCGACCTTGCGACCATGGATGGATGCACGTGGCTTGGGGCTGAGTGAGCAGGGGAAGGGGAATTGTCTAGCCCTGGTCGTGATCAGGCATGCCCGGGCCGACGCAATGGGGATTTTAGCGTGTTTTGACGCCCTATTCACCGGGCACTGAGGGAGAGGGGACCGGTGGATTTTGGGGAATTCTCAATATGACCGTGCGGCAATAATAAGCGGGTTATCCCCCTGCAATCCCATTTTTGATTCGAAGGGAACTTTACCTATGAATTCGCGTGAGCGCTTGTTGGCAGTGATCCGATACGAAAAGCCTGATCACGTGCCGATGTACTGTTGGTGTTTTGGTTTTCCGGCGCCACCGCACCTGGCGTGGCAACAGGACGGGCGTGACGTCCCCTTCTGGTACACGATGCGGCTTGAGCACCTCCATACCTTGCCGGAGCCGTGGACCGTCCAACATGACTTCGAGAGAGTGCACCGCTGGTTCAGCCTGGGGCTGGATGATGTTTTGGACGTTTCACCACCTTGGGGAATGCACCCCGACGTGACTTTTCGCGATTGGCAGGAGCCACCCTCAGCCACCGAGCCGCACTGGCTTCTCTGCCGCGATTACAACACGCCGGCAGGTGTCCTTCGCCACCGCGTGCGAAGAACTGATGAAAATGTCGAGCCCGGTTGGGTGGTTCAGCCAGACAAGCTGGTACTCATTGAGGACTTTAACATTCCGCGTGGGGTGAAGCATGCGGTGGCCGGCCCCGAGGACCTTCCCAAGGTGAAGTACCTCCTGCAAGACCCTAATGCCAGCCAACTCGCGGACTATCGGGAGAGGATGGCGCAAGTCCGCCGCTTCGCCGACGAGCACGGAGTGCTGGTGCAGGGCTGGAGCGCCTACGGCTTGGACCTTGCTGCATGGCTTTGCGGTGTCGAGCCGCTGGTGATGGCCGCCATGACCGAGCCCGAATTCTTCCATGAACTCATGGCGATCATCGACGCCTTTGACCATCGGCGGACCGAAATCATGCTGGAAGTGGGCGGTGTGGATCTCGTGGTGGAGCGCGGCTGGTACAGTTCCACCGATTTCTGGTCGCCCACCCTCTTTGAACGATTCCTTCTGCCTGGACTTAAGAAACTTGTCACCACGGTGCATCAGGCCGGGAAGCATTTTGGCTTCGTCATGACCACGGGAACCCTGGCCATGTCCAAAGTGCTGCTGGAGTCCGGGATCGATCTGCTCTACTACATTGATCCCGTGCAGGGTAAGCCTGATCTTGACGAGGTCAAAAGGAGATTCAAAG
The DNA here is from genome assembly GCA_003165615.1 of Acidobacteriota bacterium. Next base: position 2,863 of record PLWR01000469.1, read on the forward strand.
GCCGCATTGCCATGGCAGGTGGGGTCAGCAGCGCCGTGACGCTGCACGGAGGGTCACGCAAGGAGATCCGGCAGGCCGTTCAAACTGCGGTCAGCAAACTGGGCCCGGATGGCTTCATTCTGGCCCCTGTTGACGCTATTTTCCCTGACACACCGTGGTCGGGCCTGGAAGCCATGATTGAAGCCTGGCGTGAATTTAGAGAAGTGGGTTTGTAATCCGCTAATCCGTCCCGGTTTGGGGATTGGCAAAATGTACTCTTAACCTGATCATATCCTAGGAGCGTATCCGAGAAAAGCAATCTCCAACCAAGAATCAATAACTTACAGAAGGCTCTAAGTCTCTAACCTATTGATTCTACGTCGGACGAATTAATTCTCGGACACGCTTCTAGGAGGACACGATGACCGAAGGCAATACCTCATATCGTTTTTCATTTGGACCGTGGAACATCAGTGAAGGGGCCGATCCCTTTGGCCCGGTGGTGCGCGAGCCCATGAGTTTCCTGGAAAAAGTCAAAATCGCCAAACAATTGGGGGTTGACGCTCTACAATTTCATGACGACGATGCTGTGCCTGACCTCGATTCGCGCAGCCCGGCGGAAACCACCCAACAAGCCCGCGCCACCAGGCAAATTCTGGAGGACCATGGCCTGGCGGCGGAGTTTGTGGCGCCGCGGATCTGGTTCAGGGGGCTGAGCCGACTGGAACCTGATGAGAAAAGAGGAGCTATGTAATGAAAATAACCAATGTGGACTGCACAGTGTTGCTGACGCCGGATTACAACGCTGAGGCCTGTGATTCCGCGCAGGACACGATTGTTGTCAGGGTGCACACCGACGAAGGCATCACCGGGATCGGCGAAGTGGATTCGAATCCCTGGGTCGTTAAAGCGCTGATCGAGGCGCCGGGGTCCCACAGCATGGCACTAGGTCTCACGGATTTGCTGGTGGGGCAAGATCCCACTCAACCCCCGGCAATATGGGATCGTCTCTACACTTTTTCCGCCATGACGGGAAGGCGTGGAGCCGGCATCTGCGCGATTGGCGCCCTGGACATGGCCATCTGGGATATCTACGGCAAGGCGACCGGCAAGCCGGTGTGGCAATTGCTGGGTGGAGCTCGGCAGGAATTCATTACGCCCTACGCGAGCTTGATGCCGGATGGCCGGACGCTTGCGGAGTATCGCCAGAGCTTGCTCGAAAAAGTGCGCTGGGCACAGAGTTTCGGTTTCAGAGCCGCCAAGCTGGAGGTTTGCATCAAGGGTCCCTACTCACACAATCATCTTCACGAAGGTGACGACGCCATTGTGGAGCTGGTGGCCGCCTGCCGGGAGGCGACTGGCCCAGCGATGACGCTGATGGTCGACGTGGCGTATTGCTGGTCTGATTGGAAGGAAGCCCTCCGTATCCTCCGCCGTCTGGAAGAATACGACATCTTCTTTGTCGAGACCCCTCTGCCCTCGGATGATCTGGAAGGTTACAAGAAGTTATCTGATGCCACTCCAATCCGAATTGCCGCCGGCGAGTGGCTCCAAACTCGCTTCGAGTTCGCGGAACTGATGGAACGCGGAGGCATTGACGTGGTGCAACCGGACATTGGCCGCGTGGGAGGGATTACCGAAGCGGTGCGCGTCGTTCAAATGGCCCAAAACCGTGGCAAGATCATAGTCCCTCATTGCTGGAAGACCGGAATCAGCGTCGCGGCCACCGCTCATGTGGCTGCCGTTGCCTCCAATTGCCGATTCATGGAAGTCCAACCGTCTCCCGTGGCCTATTCCCGGTTGCGCAGAGAGCTTGTGGAGGAAGAAATCAAGGTTGTGAATGGAAAGATCCCCCTGCCCCAAAGGCCGGGGCTGGGGTTCGAACTTCGGCCAGCCGCATTCACTGAGTTCGCGGCCGTCGCGGAACAAAAGTACGAGATTGGGAAGGGCGTTGTTTCCTGAACCTCCCCGTGGCAGGAATTGACAATTTTGACCACCTGTCCAAACCCGTGGGCTATCAATTGTTGAGTTCTGAAAGGGGACGAAGAAAATTGAAGATCTCTAAGCGTTCCATTGTCGATGTGAGTTTGCTCATGCTGGTCAATATCATGTGGGCAGCGCAATATGCTGCCTACAAGACCGCGACGGAAAAGATGGGGCCCATCACTGTGAGCGCTTGGACCTTTCTCTTTGCCGCGCTTGTCCTTTTGCCGTTTCTAGCGCGGGAACGCCACCAACGCCCGGGCCCCGGAGATTTTCCTGCCGGGACCTCCCGCGCCATTACCCCAGGGGAGCGGTCGCTGTTGAACAAACGAAACATCATCGGCTTTCTGGTGCTTGGGGTTCTGGGGCTCATCCCCGCATCCGCCTTCCTGGCCTGGGGCATAGACCGGTCCACCGCCTCCAATGCTTCGCTCATTTATCTTACGGTCCCTATTATTACTGCAATTCTGGCCTCCATTATCCTTAAGGAGAAGATGACATGGGTTCGATGGGGGAGTTTGTTTGTTGCCTTGGCAGGGGTGCTGATCCTTTCCGACGTCGATTGGCGTCATCTGGAAGTTACCAGCGGCAAGTTCCTTCTTGGAAACCTGCTGGTCCTTATAGCCTGTAGCTCCAGTTCCTTCTTCAACGTTTTCTGCAAGGAGCTCTTACGACGCTTTACGGTGCTGGAAGTGTTGGTTTACGGATATCTGCTTGCCGTGGTGGTAAGTCTGCCTCTTCTGGTCTGGGTTGAGCCCATTTCCTGGGGAGCGGTCAGAGGTTACAGACTTAGCACTTGGTTTTCTGTGCTGGTGTTGAGCGTATTCAGTTGGGGACTAGCGATGGTGCTGTGGGGGTTTCTCTTGAAGCGACTGGACGTGAGCCAGGCCTCCGTGTCGATCTACCTCCTGCCATTCTTTGGTGTTATTATCTCCGCCGTGACCCTCCACGAGAGGATTACTCCCACAATGATTGTTGGGGGAATCGTCACTTTGGCGGGGACCATTCTGATCACGAGTCTAGACCCATCTTCAAGCTGACGACTGCTCCGGGGTTCAGGGTGAGGAACATGAGCATGAAACTTGAAGGTCGAGTGGCCATTGTGACCGGTGCGGCCTCAGGTATTGGCCGCGCCATAGCCCGGGAGTTCGCGCGGGAAGGCGCCAAGGTCGCGGCGGTTGATCTGAATCCGCTCGTCAATACTGTCTGCAGCGTTATTGAAGAGCAGGGTGGTAAAGTCAACCCCCACGTTTTTGATGTCACGGACCATGATGCTTACCAGAAATGCGTGGCGGAAGTTATCAAAGAGAACGGCAAAATCGATATTCTGGTCAACAACGCTGCCATCTCATTTTACGCCGACATCCTGAACGACACGCTTGAACAATGGAGAAGGACCCAGGCCGTCAATTTGGAGGCCGTTTACTGGGGATGTAAGCTGGTTGCCCCTCACATGGCAAACCAGCGCCGGGGGCGCATCATCAGCCTCACTTCCATCCAGGCGCTGACCCCGCAAGGTGAAGTGGGGGCCTATACTGCCACTAAAGGAGCGATTATAAGTTTTACGAAGTCCTTGGCTGTGGAATTGGCCCCGTATGGTGTACTTGCCAACGCTATTGCCCCTGGTTGTATTCACACCCCCCTTTCGATTGTTAAAGGTGTGGACGAAACCCGAACCGAATCATTTCAAGAATGGTATGTGAAGAATCGAAAGATCCCTCTGGCGCGGCCGGGAGAGCCGGAGGAGATTGCCCGCGTCGCTGTTTTTCTGGCCTCCGACGATTCCTCATATATTACCGGCCAAACCGTGGTTGTGGATGGCGGTCTCACCATAACGTTTTGAACCATGTGAGTTTTAGAACTTGAAGCCCCGCTGGGTGAGTTAATTCCGTGGATTACAACATCACACGTCGTTCGTTCGGGCAAATTCTAGGTGGAGTTGTTCTCAGCGGATCGAGCCTCATCCATTCCGCAATCCCCATACCGGCGGGCGCCCCAATAGAAACGAGTGAGAGCGCAATTTTCCCGTATGGCACGCGCGTTTACCGCGAGCCGTATTTATTACTCGAACTACTGCGCTCGGAAATGGCGCTTTTGAAGAAAATGGGGTTTACCATGATCAAGATCCTGGAATCGTAGTCCATGGACGAGCAGCGCGAGGGAGAAATCAACCTGGAGACTGTCGCGCAGGTGGTTTTCGACGCGCGGCAAAACGGCCTGCTGGTCTATTTTGGGATCACCATGGAGCAGGCCCCTGGGTGGTTCTGGGAAAAATACCCCGACGCCACCATGGTTTATGAAAACGGCTGGCTCCAGAACGACCCCACGCATGCAGGAGTTGTCGCCCTGGAAAACTACAAGACCGCCAATGATCTCGCGGAGGCAGAATTGCCGCCAGCGCCGGGCGGCGTTCGAGTTGAGGTGGCGTCTCTTGACGTCCGCTGCCTGATGCTGGAGTAGCGCTGAGCTTCAGCTCAGCACATGCCGGTCTCAAAGCCGGCGATTCATTTACAAACATCTCTTACACGCCGTTGGCAGGGAGAATGATGGGTGACACTTACCGTCGTGAACCGATGAAGGGAAGCTATGTCAACGAGTTCAGGCTGAGTCGATTTTAGTGATCTGGGTTAACCCCCAGTCCCGGCGACGGTAAACCTGAATGTCATTATTGCTTGGTGATGGAATATTACGGTCTTTAAGCCCTAGTTAAAGCGAGTTTAGCAATTCATCTGGAACAAGCAGGAATAGTGACAAAGTAATGGGGGGAATCTCAAATGAATGACAAAAAACTTGCCGTTGTAGAAGATGCACCAATCAGTTGCGAGAAGTTGGCGGTAAACGGGGGAATACCGATTCGTTCCGTGCCTTTGCCCCTTGAGTTCCCGGGAATTCATCATATGGGGAAGGAAGAGTTGGATGCCGCCATGCGTCCCCTAGTGAGCCGTTCGCCTTTTCGCTATTACGGGATCGATCTGGGACACGAAGTTGATCAATTCGAAACAGAGTTCGCGAGTTTCATCGGTGTTAAACACGCCGTTGCGGTGAGCAGTGGTACGGGCGCCCTTCAGACGGCCCTTTCTGCGTTGGGCGTAGGCCCCGGCCAGGAAGTCATCGTGCCTGCTTATATGTGGGTTTCGGTGGTGGCGGCGGTAGTCAATCAAGGTGCGATTCCGGTTCTGGCGGATATCGATGAAACCTTTTGCATTGATCCAGCGAAACTCGAAAGCGTGATTACGGACAGGACGAAGGGAATCATCGTTGTTCACATGAGCGGCGCACCTGCCAATATCGAGGCTCTTCGGGATATCACGAATAAACGGGGACTCTTCCTGCTCGAAGATTGCGCACAATGCAATGGGGGCAGCGTGGACGGCCAAAGAGTGGGAAGTTTTGGCGATATGGCCGTCTTTAGTTTCCAGATGAACAAGAACATGACGGCGGGTGAAGGCGGATGCGTGGTGACCAACGACGACCGGCTTTATCGGCGCGCCTTTGCCTGTCACGATTTGGGTTACGCCCGGGATGAGGCGGGGCGGCTCATTTTCAATGATCCGGATCTCTGCCTCTGGGGAAAAGGATATCGAATCGATGAAATCAGGGGAGCCCTGCTTCGCGTCCAGTTAAAGAAACTTCCCGGAATGATCGAAAAAATGCGCCAGAGCAAATACCGGATTCGAAAGGCCCTGGAGAAGTTCTCCCAAGTCAAATTGCGGCGGGTCGTTGATCCTGCCGGTGATACGGGTTGCTTCCTGCTCACGACTTATGCCGATGCCGCGACCGCCAAACGGATCAACCAGGCATTGAGAGCTGAGGGGATTGTTACCTTCCCGCAAGGTGTTTCCAATGTTGTTATGACGGAATGGGGCCTTCATCTCTATTACAACATCACCAGTCTGGTGCAGCAGACCAGCGTGGATGGTCGAGGATTTCCCTGGAAACTGGCAGAGAACGCCGGCTCGAAGGTTAGCTACAGCAAGGGGACGTGTCCGGTGGCCGACAGCCTCTTTGAACGGACCATCCTTTTACCCATTCCATCATGTCTGACTACAAACGACGAAGACGACATCATCCATGCATTTGGCAAAGTGATTGGAGCGCTTCTGCCGAGCTGACAACAGATACCGGGGGATCCGAGCTTTTTGCGCATCGACATTTTTTCCCATAGAAGGAGATCGTGCGAGAAGCCCCACGTTCTTCGCCAAATTGCGCCCTCCCGTCCCGATACGCTTGCAGCACAGGCGAAGGCAGCATTAACTGTAATGGCAGGGAATTGGGGCGGGGATGAGTGGAAGCTTCCGCCGCCTCGCTTCCAGTTCCAGTTCTATCGATACCGGCAAGCAGGGGGCATCCGGTTTTCCCTCGCACCAACGTGTCCGGGGCCGCACTCGGAGGACTAATGCTTTACTCGCTTTCGGAAGTTCGGGAGTTCACCAGCGGGTTGGACCATCCTGAAGGGGTGGCAGTCGGTCGTGATGGCACGGTGTATTCCGGCGGCGAAGCTGGCCAACTTTGTCGGATCTCGCCCGATGGCCGGAAGGTTGAGATACTTGCCAGCACGGGCGGCTTCTGCCTGGGGATTACACTCGATCAAGACGAAAATATCTACGTCTGCGACTGCGGTAAGCACTCCATTTTCAAAGTCAGTCAACAGGGCGAGGTCCGTCTCTTCGCCGATTCAGCCGGGGACCGCAAATTTCTGGGCCCAAATTTCAGCGTCTTTGACTCCCAGGGCAACCTCTATTTCAGCGATTCGGGGGAATGGAAGAAGGCCAATGGGGTTGTTTATCGTGCCGACCCGCAGGGAAGTGTCAGCCTGTTCTCCGCCGGGCCGTTTCACTTCGCCAATGGCCTGGCCCTCGATGCTAAAGAGCGTCACCTTTACTTGGTGGAAAGCAACCTCGATCGGGTGGTCCGACTTGAAATCAAAGCCGATGGGACTTCAGGCCCACCGGAAGTCTTTGCCGAAGATATTACTACCGTCCCTGACGGTTTGGCCTTTGACGCTCACGGGAACCTTTATGTGACAACTTACGGGTCAAGTTGCATTTACCGTGTGTCCCAGGACCGGCAGGTTGCGCTGATTTGCAGGGACGTGGAGAACGAAATTCTCTGCCTCGTGACCAACTGCGCGTTTGCGGGCCCAAATTTCGATCAGCTCATTGCCGCGAACCTGGGCCACACTCACCTTTCCTTACTTGATCTCCGCGTCAAAGGCCAACCGTTGTGGAATCATCGCCTGGGTACTCTTATCGCGAGTAGGGCCTGACCAAGCCAGAGAGAGAGGTTTCGAAGGTACCCATATGCAGCCGAAAAAGGTTCCCTTTTGCATCCCGATATCATGGCAAGGCAGAAATGCTTTCCAACTTGGGAATGATTTGGTTCGCTTGATAACTCTCACCGGCGGCGGACACATCGCCGAATTCCGTTTCGCCGAGGACACGGGATTCCCCAGCCTGAATCCTCTTTGGGTCCCACCCTGGCCGACCATTGAACCGTACACTTATCGTGAGAAAATCCACGCCTCTCAGTATGGAAGTATCACCGAGGGGAAGCTGCTTTCGGGAATAGTCGGCCACAATATTTGCCTGGATTATTTTGGTTCGCCGTCACCGCAAGAGGCTAAGGGAGGGCTCTCGCAACACGGCGAAGCCCCAAACGTGAAGTGGCACAAGAACAAGTTGCGCGTGAGTGATCGGCAAGTCGCTTTGACCTTGGGAGTCAGGCTTCCCGTGGCCGGGCTGTGTTTTGAACGGGAAATGGAAATCCGGCGGGAGGAATCCGTCGTCTATCTTCGGGAAACAGTCCGGAATGAAAGGAAGGCCGACCATTTCTTTAACTGGACGCAACACGTTACTCTGGCCCCGCCTTTTCTCTCCCCCGGAGAGAGCCGGGTTGCGCTTCCGGGAACAAAGAGCATGACCTTCCCTCATGGCTATGACGAAGGCAAAGCCCTGCTTCGCTCGGGCGCGCTCTTCCGTTGGCCGAAGGCTCCGGCACGGGTAGGAAAGACTGTGGATCTGACTCGGCCCTTCGCACGCCGAGGATTGGGGTTTGTGGTGTCCGTATTGATCAATCCTAAGCGAGAAGTTGGGTTCATAGCCGGCATTAACGCTCGCTGCGGTTTGTTAATAGCCTATTGCTTCAACCGCCGGGATTTCCCCTGGGTTGCCGTTTGGGAAGAGAACCGTGCCATCGCGGCCCCGCCCTGGAATTGCCGGACACAAGCCTGCGGGTTGGAATTCAGCACCAATCCCATCCCCGTTCCACGTCGCGAAGCATTTGCAATGGGCAATTTATTTGGAGTCCCCACCCTCGGATACGTTCCAGCGCAGGAACAAAAAACCGTGAACTATCTCGCATTGCTAAGCCCCGTTCCTTCTGGATTTGAGATGGTCCGCGACATCGAACTTGCCCGGGGGGAGGTGCGCATTTGCGGCCCCCGGGGAAAAACCCTTGTGCTCCCCGCTTCCGGAATTAGATCTGCCGACAGGGTTGGCTGAAACTGTCTATGGCGAATTGATATATTGAGCGATTCTATCCGTGACCGCTGCCTAAATGAGGCGTTGATACTTGCGGAGCGCACCCGGTAGCAGTGAAACGATCAGATCAGCCAACCGCGCCGTGGTGACAAGCTCCAACAGCGAATGGTTTCATGGGAAGTGCACTTGCCGATTTCCGCCGGATACCACTGAGAGCACGAGTCTTTGAAAAATCGGGCAGCCACGGGTGTCTGCTATAGACATCGACAGTGAGGTTGCCATTGATAGGAGTAGGGATTCGCGACTCGTCGCGACGCGGGCGTGTCGGGCGTTCGCCTGTTCTGGAGTTGGATTTCAAGGCAGAAGAGCGGCCGTCCCAGAAGCCCGTCCCGCGATTCGAGCGCTGGTCCTGAAGATGGCAGTTGCCAACCCACTTTGGGGAGCGCCCCGTATCCACGGAGAGTTGCTTAAGCTGGGTATCCCCATCTCGGAACGGACCGTGTCGCGACTCCTCCCCAGAAAACGCCGACCTCCCTCTCAAACCTGGAAGGCGTTCCTCGACAACCATCTAGACCAACTGGTTTCCATCGATTTCTTTACGGTGCCCACCGCCACTTTTCGGGTCCTTTTCGTTTTGGTGGTTTTGGCCCATCGTCGGCGCAGAGTGGTTCATTTTAACGTGACCGAACATCCGACGGCGGCTTGGACCGCTCAGCAAATCCTGGAAGCGTTCCCGGAAGACACGGCACCACGCTATTTGATCCGAGATCGCGACCAGATTTACGGGGAATGTTTCCGCAATCTCCTCAGAGGCATGGATATCACCGAAGTCCTGACCGCACCGCGAAGCCCTTGGCAAAAGTCAAGGAGAGGAGTACATATGGGTGGACGAGATAAAAGTGGGTTTTGGCTTTTTGGCTTGATTTTCGCCCGTATATTGTAGTAGTGAGACTACAATATGAAAAAGCCTTTGTCCGATTACCCCAATCTCCAGCATCAGCGCCAGCAGTTCCTCCAGCAGCTCTCCGGCTTGCAGGAGTTGCGGCGCGGCTCGCTCACCGAACAGTTCCTCATGCTTAAGCGCAAGGACGGTTCGCGCGTCCAGCGCGGCCCCAAGACGATCTCCCAGCGCCTGACCGATCCCGCCCTGGTGCCCCTGTATCGGCAACAGATTCAAGCCCTGCGGCAATTTGAAACCGTCGTGGACGGGTTAGTGCGGGTGGGCGAGCAACTCAGTGATTTAGCGGTGGCCGAGGGGGTGCAAAAAAAACTCCTGGTGGAACTGGAACAAGCCGCCGAGGTGCGTCGCCTCACCGCCGCCCTGGCCGCCCGGCAGACGCCTGATTTCGAAGCTTGGGAGAGCCTCCTGCTGCAAGCCGCCCGCCAAGGCGGGGCGGGAGTCCTGGGGACTTTGCTGCGTCACTGGCAGCAACACGCTCCCCGCGAGGTGATCTTCTGCCCGTGTGGCCAGCGCATGCGCAGTCGCGGCCAGCGCGGCAAGGGGTTGTTAACGACCTTGGGCCGGCTACCCTCAACGCGACCCTAACTCCACCACCTAGTACATCGTTCGTAAAATTCT
>PLWR01000332.1 GCA_003165615.1 Acidobacteriota bacterium
TTCCCCATTCCCGCGGAGTTGAAGCCTGTTTCCGTGACCAATTACCGGCCGCGCGTCTCATCGGGACTTGATTTGCAGGTTCTCCTTCCCATCGTCAACGCTCCGATCCATATCTTTTATGGGTACAATATCCTGCGGGTGAACAATGTGATCACGCCACCGCAGACTTTGCCCCCCGAATCACTGTTTCCGAATGAGGCAACTTACCTCGACGCCTTACGGAATTTTGTTCCTTTCCGCCTGAAGGAGCGCTCCGGCCGTCTCGGATTTACCGTGCAGCGCACATTCTAGGAAAGAGGGAAATGATTTAGAATGATGGTTTGATTTGGCAATGTTGATTTCTGGAGGATATTGAATGAAGAATCGTTTGACCACTTTTATCTTATTCCTGGCTATCATGGCTGTCCCGCTGGCTGCGCACGCCCAGGGCAAGATCGGCGTCATCAACTTCAGTGCCGCGATTGGCAGTACCGCGGAGGGAAAGAAGTCGATGGCGGACTTGCAAAAGAAATATCTGCCACGCCGGCAGGAACTGGACCGATTGCAACAGGAAATCCAGGGTATTCAGGATCAATTGAACAAGCAATCGACCACGATGAGCGACGATGAACAGCACCGATTGTCACGGGAGCTGGAGGAGAAACAGAAGCTCTTGAAGCGCTCCGGCGACGACGCGCAGAGTGATTATAACGCCGACACCGAAGAATCCGTCCGCCAGATCGGCCGCAAGATGGTTCGAATTATCGGTGAATATGCGGCACAAAACGGCTTTGTCCTGATTATCGATGACGCCCAGATCCCCATTTACTACGCCGCCAAGGACCTTGATATTTCGGCGGAAATGGTGAAACGCTACGACGCTGCGAACCCGGTTTCAGACGCAGGCGCAGCTCCCAAACCCGCGGCGCCAAAACCCTAGGAAGTTCTGCCGCACCAGGCAGGGATATCGGCGGCCCTTCTCACTCTGATGAAGAAAAATGAGAAGGCATCGCATCCCCCGGATGTGGTTATTAGTTTAGTGAACGAATTTGAATCGACACTTTAGAAATTTGAAGGAGTTGGAATGAAGAACCGATTGATCGTACTTATTGCACTGCTGGCGGTAGGGGCAGCTTCTGTCTCTCTATACGCCCAGAGTGCCCCTGCTGCCCAAAATAAAATTGGGGTAATCAATATCCAGGCGGCGATCGCCAATACTGGCGAGGGCAAGAAGGTCATTGCCGATTTGCAGACGAAGTACCTACCCCGCCAGCAGGAACTGCAACGTCTCCAGCAGGAAATTGGCGCCATTCAAGACCAATTGGCGAAGGGGCAGTCCACGTTGAGCGAGGAGGAGCAAGGTCGCCTGAATCGTGACGCGGAAGATAAGCAAAAGCGCTTGAAGCGTTCTGCCGAGGATGCCCAGAACGATTTCAACAGTGACCGCGATGCGGCCATTAACAAAATCGGCCAAAAGATGGTCCGCGTCATCAATGATTATGCCCAGCAAAATGGCTTCTCGTTGATCCTGGACGACGCCCAGATTCCGATTTACTTCGCCTCCAAGGATATCGAGGTTACCGCAGACATCATCAAGCGTTATGACGCTGCGAATCCGGTGGCGGATGCCGCGCCGGCGGCCAAGCCTCCTGTCCATGCGGCCACGCCCGCGGCCCATGCGGCCACGGCAACGCCCAAGCCCAAGTAGCAATCTCCGCTACGAGGCTATTCCGTTGGAATGACTCTTGACGCGGCCCCGTGGTGACACGGGGCTGGTGTCTTTGTTCCTCCTCCGGTCAAAACCCGCAGTGAATAACATCCGCCCCCGTCTTATTCCCAACCCACCACGTTGAAGCTGTGAAGAAATTGATTGAAGAGCGAAACAACTCACGCCAAGACGCAAAGGGTCGCCAGGCAAACCTGGGAGTTCTTCTTTGCGCTTCTTTGCGTCTTTGCGCCTTGGCGTGAGATTGTTCATTTTTTCGCAAATTGGTTCCCCTGGGGGCTACGAATTCCCCGTCCTCAAGACTTGCCCAGGGGCTCGGCGTGGATGGTGATTTTGGAGATTTGCGGGAATGCCTGGCGGAACTTGAATTCCACAGTTTCAGTAATGTCGTGAACCTTGGCGATGGGCAGGTCGGGCTCCAGCGTGCAATGAAGGCGGACCACGACGTTGCCGCCGACCTGGTGGGCTTCCACGGAGTGGCAATCCAGCACTCCTGCCGTCTCGCGCGCCAGCTCCCGGAGTTTGCGCTGCACCGCCAACGGGTCGATGGGAGCCTCGTTTCCGGACTCCACTGCTACCAGGAGGGGCTCAAGATGCACGTTGACTTCGTTCACTTCCGGTAAGTTGGCTTTGATCTCGCTCTCCAGCAGGGTTGAGCGGTCATGTGCTTCCGCCAACCGCAACTGCGGATCAACTTCCAAATCCAGGTGGACGTTGACCCGGCCGTTTACCTCATACGCTCTCACCTCATGCACCAGGAAGTTCCGGCGATGCGCTACGGCGCGGATTTTCGCCACCAGGTCGTCGGACGAGGGTTCCTGCGGCGTCGTATGGATGACCACGTCCGCCATGGGAAACAAGCGGTGGACTTCCCCTTCCACGACGTCAGCGACGGACTTGGCGTGTTCGAGAGAAATATTGCTGGCCAGCGTGATCCGCAAATCCACGAATAACCGGCTGCCGCTTTCGCGCGTCCGAATGCGGTCAAGGCTGAGCACGCCGGAGACCCGCGAAACGGTATCCGCGATCAGCGAGCTCGTTCCCGTGGGCGCTGCATCCACCAGCGCGTCCACGGTCCTTTTCCCCAGGCGCAGCGAGATGTAAACGATGATTCCTGCCACCACCAGTGCTGCGGCCGGGTCAGCGCGTCGCAGCCAATGGAGGTTGCCTTGTCCGGAGACAAACACCAGGACCAGTCCCAGAATCACCACGGTGGAACTATAAACGTCGGTGGAGAAGTGCAGCGCGTCGGCTTCCAAAGCCTGGCTATTGTATTTGCGCGCCACGCGGAAGAGCGCTCGCGAGCGAAAGGTGTCAATGGTAATGGAGATGAACATCACTCCAAAGGCCCACAGGGAAGGTTCCACGCGCACATCGCGGAAAAAAAGGCGCCGCACTGCTTCCCAGACGATCCACGCGCACGTGACAATGAGCAGGCCGGTCTCAATGAAAGCGGAGAGGTGCTCTACTTTGCCGTGCCCAAACGGGTGCTCGACGTCCGCGGGCTTATCCGATACCCGCACCGAAATGTAGGTGATCGTCGCCGCCACCAGGTCCAGGCCGGAGTGCATTGCCTCCGAGAGAATTCCCAGGCTGCCGGTCCAAATCCCCACCGTCAACTTCAGCGTGGTCAGCAACACCGCCGCGGCGACGGACGTCAAGGCAACAGCCTGCTTCTCCTGGCTGTAGCCGCTCTGCGTGCTTGTGCCTGGATTGGTGGATTGAGTCATCGGGTCATTTAGCCATCGGGCCATCGGGTCATGGCTGTCCGTGGTCAGTTGTCCGTGGTCCGTTGCCAGCGATAGGCGGAAATCAAAGGGTCTGAGGCCACTGACGACGGACCACGGACAACGGACACGTCTTAAATGGCCCGATGACCCGATGAATCAATCAGTCAATTCCTTTCCTCGAGGTCTTCCAAGGCAGCGAGGAGTTCTGACCGTGCGTGTTGCTTGCCTTGTTGGCCGGTTACTTCCACCCCCGTGGCCAGCACTTTGCGAGCCTCATCCATCCGTCCCTGTTTCATCAGGAAGGCGCCGGCCTGATAATAAGTGGCCGAGTACTCGGGATGGTTTTGCAGCAGGTACTCGAAGTGGGGCCAGGAGGCAGCGGGTTCACTGCTTGCCAATTCCAGCGCCAGTCCATAGTGCGCGAAGGTATTATGGGGATACTGGCGCAGCGCTTCTTCCAGGAACTCGCGCCGGGTCATCTCGACTTCCGGAGACATATTCTGGTCCTCAGTTTAGGTTGAATCCCTGCCCGTGCCCACCATTCCCCAGAGGGTGCCGACCGAACGCCACCACAATTCGGCGACGCCAAGCTGTTGGGTAGTGTCCTGATTTGCGGCGTAGCGCCGGGCTTTTAGTCCGACAGGTGCTGTCCTAAAGGGCGGCGCTACATTCAAAATAGGACGCTACCATCTGCTGATTCCGGTTGCAACGTCCCACCGGCTCGCATAGTATAGGCGGACGGACCGGGTAAGGCAAAACCTTTCGGGCGGACAGCGCCGTGGCGCTCGTGACGAGGGCGGAACAACTGCGATCCGGGTCTGGTTGCGAGACTTTGAACGAGAGCGGGCCTGTCTTGGAAGGAATGAGAACCTGGGTTCGGCTGTTCTTCCTCTGAGTTCTCCTCGATGCGGCCGGCTGGCGCGCTGCGACATAATGACTGACGCTTGAATAACATGGCGAAACTAAAAGGGAAATCCGTTGCTGAGTCTGCGGCCGAGACCGTGGAAGTGGTGCTCCCCAACGACGCCAATTCCCTGGGAAACCTGCTGGGCGGCAAGGTGATGCACCTCATTGATATTGCCGGCGCGATTTCGGCGCAGCGCCACTCCCGTTCCCAGGTGGTGACGGTGGCGGTGGACAACCTGGATTTCCTTTACCCCATCCGCGTGGGTGAAAATGTGGCCCTTCGCGCCCACCTGACCCGCGCCTTCCGCACCTCCATGGAAGTGGAAGTTCGAGTCTACCGGGAGGATTACTTGACGGGCGAGAGGCAGCAGACCAGTTCGGCCTTTGTCACCTATGTAGCCCTTGATGCGCAGGGAAAACCGCTGGAAGTCCCTCGCCTGATTCCTCACACCAAGGAAGAAAAACGGAGTTATCGTGAGGCGCTGGTGAGGCGCCGGCAACGCCTGGCCCTCGCCGCGCAAGCTCATCGGCGCTACTTTGAAAAGGCTTAGCAAGCGCACGCACCCCGCAGTGATCTCGAGGACGCTGCGCAGTTGAATTCGGAGGATTATAGATGAAAATCAAGCGCAACAAGACCTTCTCCGGCACACCCTGGGAACCCAAATTTGGATACGCGCGCGCCGTGCAAGTGGGTGACGTGGTGCACGTTTCCGGCACCACGGGCACCGATCCCTCCGGCAAAGTGCTGGCCCCCAGTGATATGTACGCACAGACCGTGCAGACCATCCGCAATATCGAAAGCGCCTTGCAGCGCCTGGGATTGGGATTGGAACACGTGGTCCGCACCCGCATCTATGTGACCCAAATCGACCGCTGGGAGGAAGTCGCCAAAGCCCACGCGGAGTTCTTTGGCCAGATTCACCCCGCCACCAGCCTGATTGGCGTGGCTCGCCTGATCGATCCTGAAATGCTGGTGGAAATTGAAGCGGAAGCTGTTGCCTGAGGCCGATGATGTTGGCCCATTCCTTTGCCGAGGGGGCGGAGCTAAGGCTGCTGGAGCAGCATCACGCGCCCGAACTGTTCGCCCTGATCGAGCATAACCGCTCCTACCTGCGCCGTTGGATGCCGGAGTGGGACGTACAGAAATCGCTCGACGAGTGCAAAACCGTTATCCGCTCCTCGCTGGAACGGTTCGCTGCCAATGGCGGATCCACCCTGGGCATCTGGTGGCAGGGCCACCTGGCGGGGGTGATCGGCGCGGCGGCTTTCGATTGGGAAAACCGTTCCACCATGATCGGCTATTGGCTGGGTGAAAGCTTCCAGGGAAAAGGTCTGATGACCGGCGCCTGCCGGGCCCTGTTGGACTACCTGTTTTTTGAACTCAAACTCCACCGCGTGGNNGCGCCGTCCCCAAACGGCTCGGCTTTACCAAAGAAGGCGTGCTCCGCCAGGCCCAGGCGTTTGACGACCAATTCCTTGATCTCGAGGTCTACGCCTTGCTGGCGGAAGACTGGAACCGCGTGACGGAGT
>PLWR01000016.1 GCA_003165615.1 Acidobacteriota bacterium
TAGGTGCGCCGCGCCAACTCGAAATCAGGCTTGCCAACGCCATACAGATGATACGGAAAAGCCACGTAGAGCTCAGGGTTCTCCACGTTGCAGGTTTTCCCATACTTTTCAGCCGGCAAAATAATCGTGTCTCCGTTCTCATCCCCTTTGCCTTGGGGTGGCACCTTCCCTTTGGCGGTTTTGCCTATTGGGATTGGCGGCAATTCCCGCAGCAACCGGGCCCAGACATCTCGCTGTTTCCTGGTCGTCAACTGGTCAGGAAGCGCCAGCAGCCTCGGCAACACCGACTTCAACCCCGCGAGGTCCGGCGTCGGATTCACCGCGGTCTCCTGATAAGTCTCCAACGACTGCACCGGCGCCATCCGGATCTTCCCGTTCGTATCACGCGTCCAGTGCTGATCGTAATACGTCAAAACCGCCTCGGAGATCGGCAGCAATACCTGACGCGCAAACGAGTTATCCTGCGTGAACTCGTAAACATCGAGCGCCTGCGCGACAACCTCCAAACTGCCCTGGATATGGTGCCGAATCCAGGGACTCTGAATCTGGCTGGAGGGATTGTCCCAGCCAAAGTCGTCAACATTCGGAAGCCCCCAGAAATACATAGTTTCGGGGAAGGCAGCTCCGTCATGTCGGTAATAAAGTCGAGTCCGCTCCTTCACAAGGGGTAGAGATCCCACGTACATCTGAAACCACGGCTTCATTAGCTCTGAATCCCCTGTCACAATCAGTGGCCAGTAAAGAAGCCGATTGTTCTGGTTCCAATAACAATTGCCCCACAACCGGTAGTCCGGGTCATGATCAGCTTGATTGGATTCCTTATCGCCGATGATGTCATGCCCCACCGTAAACAGTCCGCCGTTAAACTTCGTCGGCTGCTCACCACGGGAAGAACACGCCATCATCCAGCGCTGGATACAGTAGCCCTGTGAGACCTTCGCTGCATCCGGGCTGCCGGAAACCTGGATCCAACTTCGGTTCCAGAACGTGGCCCACCATTCCTGATGACGTTTCCGGGCGGTTTCGAATTCCCAGGCTCCCCCCTGCTGAATTCTCGCCTCCATCGCCAACCGCCAATCCTCCGTGGACTCCGTTGACTTCTGGGTAAGTCCAACAATATCGACCCGAAGGACCTTTCTGGGCTGAGGGGATTGCAGACGATAGTCACCATCCGCCACTAACCCGGGCCCAAACATCGAAGCCCCGAAACAACGACGCAGCAGCGGATCTGGATATTCAGTCAGAAGCGATTCCAAGTGCTCTCGCTTGAGGACCAGCGGATAAATGCTGTTTGAATTGAAGTGGCACCAGGTGACTCGGTTGGCTCTGGTGAGAACGGTATCGGCGCCAAAGTCAATCGGCACGGCATGTCCGCCAAACTCAAACATGCCCCCGCGTTGCGGTGATTTGGAAAATGGGACCGAGTTTGTACGCCACAGTTCCAGGGCAGCCTCCAAGGTTACCGGTTGCTCGGAATGCGCCTCGATGCGCACGACAGGATGATTGGCATCAGCCCAGACCCGCACCGAACCAGTGTCGCTCTTCAGCTCTATGGCCCCTTTCTCCATCGCTAAGGTCTGGGTAAAGCGTGAGCTTCCGACAAACGGATTCGGCGCCAACTTGATTCTCACCCGCCCAAGCTTCACTAACTTCCCCGACTCCGTCCACGAATCCGCCTTGGACAGCAGCAACAGCACGTCACCATTCTGCTCCGTCCAGACGTTCACGGCCAAATCGCCATTCCCGATCGGCATGGAATCGTTCTCATTCCTGCCCAACGTTTTCCAAACCACATCATTACTGGCTGCCAAGCTGAGGCCATCAGCGACATTTGCCGCCGAAATCGAACCCGACAGCGACGCAACCCAAAGTAAAGGGCAAAACCATTTCATGGCACTAAATCACCATTCAACGTGACGCTCCTTCCGCGTCTGATTTTCAACTCAACCACCTTGCCTCCGTAACGCACCCGGCACGGCTCGCCCGTGCTCGAATGGATCGTCGCAGAAGCCAAGCGCCCCGCTCTCCAAACTAAGGCAACCTCGTACCCTCCACGAGCGCACAGGCCGGAAACGCTTCCTTTCTGCCACACGTCTGGCAGAGCAGGCAGCAAATCAAGGATGCCTTCTTGGCTCTGGAGCAGCATTTCGGCGATGGCTGCCGTGACGCCAAAGTTTCCGTCAATTTGAAAAGGCGGGCAGGCATCAAACAGGTTGGGATACACACCGCCCCCCCGTCATAGCGAAGACCCATTTCGGACGCCGGTTGGAGCGCCGAACGCACGAGCAGCCAGGCTGTGTTGCCATCGCCCAAGCGCGCCCACAATGCGGCTTTGTGGGCCAGTGACCAACCCACACCGCCGGTTCCGGGAGCCATCGTAGGCATACCGCAACGCACCTCCAAAGACTTGCGGGCCGCTTGCGCCAGTTGTGGCGTCGTGCAACGGGAGATTTCATCGCCCGGATACATTCCCCAAAGATGCGAAACATGGCGGTGGTGCGGCTCTGGCTCCCGATATTCGTTCAACCATTCCATGATGCGCCCGTCGGAGCCAACTTGTGTCGGCGCCAATCGCGCGCGCTTCGAAGCCAATTCTTGCCGAAAATCCTCATCAATGCCGAGAAGCTTGGACGAGTCGATGCAAGCGCCAAAGAGGTAACGCACCTGTTGCTGAAGCACTGCGGGCCCCATGCAAATGCAAGCCACCGCACCATTGGCCATCAGAAAATGATTTTCGGGAGAGTTTGCGGGGGCGATCACGAGCCATTGGTGCACTGGCTCCTCAGTCAAGATGTCGGCATAAAACCGCGCGGCGCCTCGCAAAATGGGATAGGCCCACTTAAGAAACTTCCGATCGCGGGTGAAAAG
>PLWR01000489.1:0-1401 GCA_003165615.1 Acidobacteriota bacterium
CCACCTGAGCTACCGCGGCACACGTTTAATCGCGTATGGCCGGGCCGAGCCGTTACCCACAGATGCGGCACGCGGGGTCCCATCAGTGCGACTCAAGTCCGTGCCAACATTTTCAGATGGATTTGGTTCCTTGTCAAGAATTGAACCACGGAATCGAAAGAAATGAGGGTTGACTCACTTTACCATTCCAAAAACGATATGGAACTCACGCTTCCCGGCAGGTGCCTGATTGCGTAGTGATGCGGCGTGAGTCGCGTGCTTTCTTAAAGGCCGGGTAGTGACCTCCAGTCTAACGCTTGGTCCAATCTTCCGGCGGGAACTCAATGCCCCAAAACCGGCGGGCATCAACCCACTCGATTCCTATCTGGCCGGCCTCAAGGGTTTCGGGTTGTCCCATCCACATGACTTGGAACTGTCCCGTATGGCCATGATGATCGAGGGTATGAAGCGAGAGGGTTTGGCCGATCGCATACTGGTGAGCGGCCCTCAAGGACGCCCGAATTTGCTTACGGAGATTGTTTCTATCTCTTCGCTGAACTGATTCCCTTCCGGATCAACTCCGTTGGTTTTCACGCGGCATCGAAATGGGAGCCGCGAAGACCGTCTCTGCTGAGGATAGGGGCGAGTCGCCATGAGTGTCCTCCCCCTCGTCACCCGGGAAATATTGGCTTCAGCAGCCGGACCGGTTCCGAAGGCCACTCCGGCAGAACTCTCACACCACTGCCGTGCCTCTGGCTCAAGTAGAAAATTCGGCCGGCCGATGCAATGGCCGGGCCTCGCCCCACTCCCGGGGAAAACAGCCCCGACCCAGGATGGCAGAACGGCCCGAGGTGGGCTCAAAGCTTAATGCAGGGATTGATCCACTTCCTGCAGCCAGTCTGGCCGCTTCAGCACCTCACGGGGGCGCGCGCCGTCCGGAGAGCCCACGATTCCATCCTTTTCCATCATGTCAATCAGCCTAGCCGCGCGTCCATAGCCAAGGCGCAGGCGGCGTTGCAGCAGGGAAGTCGAGGCCTTACCGGATTCCACCACGATGCGGACGGCATCTTCGTAAACGGAATCGAGCTCGGCGCCCTCTTCCTCGTCATCAGGAACTTCCTCCTGTTCTTTATCGCGAATGGGTTCCAGGAATTCCTCGTTGTACTGAGGCTGCGACTGGGCTTTGCACCAATCGACCACCTTCTGGATTTCCCCCTCGGTGATCAACGGTCCGTGCAAACGCTGAAGGCGCGAACTCGCGGGCGGCATAAAGAGCATGTCGCCACGTCCCAACAGGGCTTCCGAGCCGTTGGCATCCAGGATGGTGCGCGAATCCACCTTGGAGGCGACACGGAAGGAGATGCGGGACGGCATGTTGGCCTTGATCAAGCCCGTGATGACATCCACCGAGGGCCGCTGCGT
>PLWR01000489.1:1406-5477 GCA_003165615.1 Acidobacteriota bacterium
CCATCATCAGGTCGGCGAGTTCATCGATAACGATCACGATGTAGGGCAGGGGGTGTTCGCGTTCGCCGTTGTTGTCAAACAGGCTCAGGGTCGATTCGGGCTCAAACAATTTGTTGTACTGGGCGATGTTGCGCACCCCATGCTCGGCAAGCTTGCGCAAACGATCATCCATCTCCATGACGGCCCGGCGCAGGGCATTGGCGGCCCGTTTAGGTTCGGTGACGATGGGGGTCAGCAGGTGGGGGACGCCTTCGTAAAGATTCAATTCCAGGCGCTTGGGGTCAATCAGGATCAGCTTCACTTCTTCCGGCGTGGACTTCATGAGGATGGAAATCACCATGGCATTGATCGCCACACTCTTGCCGGAACCCGTCGAGCCGGCAATCAGCAAGTGGGGCATTTGCGTCAGATCGCCGATGCGAATTTTTCCGGTAACGTCTTTTCCCAGTCCGAGGCTTAGCCGGGATGACGATCCCATGAACTCGTTGGACTCCACCAGTTCGCGCAGGTGAATAATCTCGCGGCGCAGGTTGGGCACCTCAATGCCCACCGTGGATTTTCCCGCAATGCGATCGATCAGGATCGACTCCGCTTTCATGGCCAGGCACAGATCGTCCACGAGGTTGGTGATGCGGCTGTACTTGATGCCGGCTTCCGGCTTGAATTCGAAAGTGGTCACCACGGGTCCGGGGTGAATTTGCGTGACGCTTCCGGTGACCCCGAATTCAAGAAATTTGGCGGTGAGCCGTGCGGCGCGTTCCTTCAATTCGTCTTCATCGATTCCTTCCGCGTCCTCGGGGGGCCGCAGCAACGTGACGCTGGGCAATTTGTATCCATGCGCGCCGCGCCCCACGATCTTGGGGGGTGTGCTCGCGGCGGGCGCGGGCTTGGGCATTTGCACCACCGGCGGAGCAGCGGGGGCCTCGGTGCTTTCCGGTTTTGCCTGGGGAGCGGCTGCTGGGCCGCTGGGGGCTGACATGGCGATGGGTTGTCCCGGTGGCAACTTTCGGCCAGCCACCTTTTGCAGCAGTATGGGCCGTTTGCCGGTGGCCCGCTGCTGCTCCATCTGTTTGCGCCGACGTGCGGCGGCTTTGGCGGCACGCGCCTCCTGCCAGGCGGACCACCGCGTTTTAAGCGGGGTCAGCACGCGGCCCCAGCGGTCTTGCAGGGTTTGCGCCGCCCAGCCGAAGGAGAATCGGGTGACTAAGAATAGCGAAGTGAGGAAAAGGGTGGCGGCCACAATGCTTGCGCCGAGGCGGTTGAAGGTATGGATCAGTCCTGCCGCCGCAAGATATCCCAGCAGCCCGCCGCCCCGTAATATCCCGTGAACGGCCGGCGTGTAGGGAAAAAGTTCCAGCAGCGCGCCCAGGGAAATCAGCAGCATCACGGCGCCCAGCATTTTGGTGCGTGGCGCCTCAAAGGGCTTTACCAGGAGCCAGCGGCCGCCCACCACCAGTAGCGCCAGGGGGAGCAAATAGGCAACCCATCCGAAGAATTGAAACAGGCCGTCCGCAACCAGCGCGCCGGCGGGGCCAATCCAATTGTGCGGCAAAGTTCCCGTGACTACCGCAGTGTTTAACGAGGGGTCTTCGGGCAGGTAAGAAATAAGGCTGAGTAAGGTCAGCAAACCTGCAACACCCGTGAGCAATCCCATCAACTCGAAGAGACGCTTCGAGTCAATCAGGGGCGATTGGGTGGTCTTGGAACTTGCTTCCTGGGTTTTCGAGGAAGACGCCGGCGATGGGCTACCCATTGGTTGCCTCACTTTAACGAACCGGCGCATATGAATACAGGCCCAGATTCCCACGCGAGTTGTGTCAGAAAAACGTTGGCGCTGACACTCGGCACGCAGGTTCTAGATCCTGGTGGTTAGTGACACAATCCCCATCCAACCACCAATAGTATCACGCCCAATATAACCCGGTAAACAACGAAAATGGTGAAGGTGCGGCGCTCCAAATAGCGGATCAGGGCAGCAATTACGGCATATCCCACAACTGCCGACACCATGATTCCCAACAGGAAGGGCATTCGCATGTCGGCCGGCAGGCCGTGGTGGTGAATTTCCCACCCTTTCTTGAGGCAGGCGCCGGCAATGAGGGGTGTTGAGAGGAGGAAAGAAAAGCGTGCTGCCGTCTCGCGGTTCATCCCCCGAAACAAACCCGCGGCCATGGTGGAACCCGAGCGCGAAACCCCCGGGATGACGGCAAACGCCTGTGCCACTCCCACCACGATGGAATCCCACAAGCTGACCTGGCCCAGGCTACGATCTTCGCTGCCTACCCGCTCGCCCGCCCACATCACCAGACCTACAACAATCAATGCCGTGCCGACGATGAGTGGCGAGCGCAGTTTCTCCTCCGCGGCGCGCTCAAACAACCATCCGGCAATCCCTCCCGGAATCGTGGCGATGGCAAGGAACCAGAAAAGTTGGCGATTCTCGCCGAGCAAGGCCACGGACCCAGTTGCTGATTTTGGATTTTCGATTTTGGATTTTGGATTAAGCTCCTGACCAGCCGGCGTGCCATACGCCGCCGCCCCGGCAGTATTGCCCCCGCCAATCCCCAGCACCATCTTGATCATTTCCAGCCAATAGCGCCAGAAATAGCCCAGCACCGCAACCAACGTTCCCGCGTGCAGGGCAACGTCAAACGTCAAGCCGGGATCTTTCCAATGCATGATCCAGGGAACCAGCCACAAGTGCGCCGTGCTGGAAACCGGCAGGAACTCCGTCAGGCCTTGTACAATGGCGAGCACAATAGCTTGGTAAAGTGGCATAGACCTCTCAATTTTGGATTTTAGATTTTGGATTTTGGATTAAGCAACGCTGCCTCTTCGTTCAATCTGGGGCGTTCACGTTCACTCACCGGCTTCGGGCTCGAATGGTCTTGATGGAAGCAACCGTCATGGCGAGCAATTCATTCGCCTCTTGCGTAATTGCATCAATGCGATTTGGCATTACCACGCCAGATTCGACGAGCAATTCCATCCAATAAATCGACTCGTCTGCTTCCTCTTCAACGATGCTGAGCTTGGCGACGACATCAGCGGGAGATTTCCCCCGGCACGCGGCGCGGTAATTTGCTCCTACGGAAGTTCCTGAACGGAGTAACTGGCGTCCCAATACATCACTGGTCTTGTTGCGGGGCAGAGATTCAACCAACCGAATCACTTCCAGGGCGAACAGCTTCGTTCTGTGCTTGAATGTTCGTTCGTCCATAACAGGGAATCCGATGTGGTTATGAACTTAAGGACGAATTCCAAAATCGCCGACTTAATATGATGTTGTTGATTCGCGCTGCCATGATGGCCCATCTACCTGATTTTGAATATCTAATCCAAAATCCAAAATCTAAAATCCAAAATCCAAAATGGGATTGCCTAATCCAAAATCCAAAATCCAAAATCGTCAGACTTCCATGATGACCGGCAAAATCAAAGGTCGCTTTCCCGTTTCCTCATTGAAGTGCCGGCGGAGGGCGGTGCGGATTTTCTCCTTGATCATGCCCCAGTCGGCCACTTCCTCGAGGTTGGATTTCTCGATGGTGCGCATGATGACTTCCCGCGCGCTTTCCACCAGGTCGGGCGCTTCCTCCAGGGGCACAAACCCGCGCGAGACAACTTCCGGCGGGGTTTCCAGCAGTCCCGTGTGTTCGTTGATGGCGAGAATGGGGATGACAATACCGTCCTCGGAAATGTGGCGGCGTTCTTTGAGAATGATTTCTTCCACTTCGTCCAGAGTACCCCCATCGATGCAGATGCGGCCGACGGTGACGCGGCCCGCCCGGCGCGCCCCCTTTTCATCGAACTCCAGGACGTCTCCCGTCTCCAGCAGGAAGGATTCCTGCGAGACCGCCGCCAGTTCCTTGGCCATTTGCAGATGCCGCCAAAGTTGGCGGTACTCACCGTGAATGGGCACAAAGTACTTGGGCCGGACGATGTTCAGCATCAGCTTCAATTCTTCTGCGCTGCCGTGCCCGGAGACGTGTACGGGCGGCTGGCTGCCATCGTGGTAATGCACCATGGCTCCACGCCGGTAAAGGTGGTCGAGCATGCGGAAGATGGCCTTCT
>PLWR01000081.1:0-138 GCA_003165615.1 Acidobacteriota bacterium
TGGTGGCGCACATCGGGTTCGATACGCCCGTTTGTCCCACGGTGGTTGACACTCTTACGGATGCATGTGCGGACATCGGCGTGGCATTTCACAAAGGTGGAACATACCTATGTATGGAGGGCCCGGCGTTTTCCACCA
>PLWR01000081.1:155-7004 GCA_003165615.1 Acidobacteriota bacterium
CCATGGTCACCGACTACGATTGCTGGCATCCCGAGCACGACGCCGTCACGGTTACGCAAGTCCTTGACTATCTCTCGCGCAACGTGGAGAATTCCCAGAAGATTGTGAGGCAAGCGGTGCGTTCTCTCCCTGAGACTCGGAATTGCAAATGTGCATCGGCGCTTGCCCACGCGATCCTTACTGATCGCAAGAAGATCCCCGCCGCAACCAAGAAAAAGCTGGCTCTGCTGGTGGGCAAGTACCTGAAATAACTATCTGTCGGTTAATCCATTCTCACGAGGTTATCGGTACCCCTATGTCCCTACTGGCGGTTGGTTCGATTGCGTTTGATTCCATTCGCACGCCTCACGGCGAGGTGACGGAAATCCTCGGGGGGTCAGCGACGTTTTTTTCCATCACTGCGAGCTGGTTCACTTCGGTTTCCGTAGTCGCGGTGGTAGGGGAAGACTTTGGGGAGGAGCACTTCCGGGTCTTTCGCCAACGGTCCATCGACACCCGGGGAGTGGAACAAGTTCCCGGCCGGACCTTTCGCTGGAAGGGGGAATACACGGGCGACATGAATCAAGCACACACACTTGATACCCAACTCAACGTGTTTGAGAGCTTCGTGCCCAAGATTCCGCCGGCTTACCTCGACTCCCAATATTTATTCCTGGGCAATATCGTTCCGATATTGCAGCTCAACGTTCGCCGCGCGCTTCCCCATCTCCGTGCCAGCGCGCTTGACACCATGAATTACTGGATTCAGGGCATGCCGGACGAGCTGGCAAAGGTGCTGGCGACCGTGGAAATTCTGCTGATTAACGAGGGCGAAGCACGGATGCTATCCAAGCAGGGCAATTTGAAAAGAGCTGCGGCGATCATTCAAAAGCTCGGCCCGAGGATTGTGGTGATCAAGCGCGGCGAGCACGGCGCCACGCTTTTTACCCCAGAGTCTATTTTCACGGTTCCCGCGTTCCTCCTCGATGAAGTATTCGACCCCACCGGCGCGGGCGATACCTTTGGGGGTGGATTCATGGGCCACCTGGCACGCACGGGTGACCTGTCAGATGCCAACCTGCGCCGCGCCGCGGTGTACGGATCGGTCATGGGGAGCTTCGCGGTGGAAGAATTCGGTGTGGGCCGGCTTCTGCGCCTGACGCCGCAGGAAATTGAATCGCGCTACCGCGAAATCAAGAATTTGACTCATTTTGATGCATGATTCTGCCGTCGATCCCCACGCGTCGCATGATCAGCCCTGGCGCATTCCCGCCCCCGCCCACGGCGCAGTTGCCTTACTGATTCTCGGTGTAACCTGCGCCAGCCTTCACTTTTTCTACACGCGAGGCCTGTCAAATCTTTATGGCGACGGGCTGGCCCACATGGAGGGCGCGCGCCGCATCTTTGACTCCATCACCCCGGGCTACGAGGAAATTGGCAGTGTCTGGCTGCCTCTCTACCACCTGATTTGCGCTCCCCTGGCCATCAATGATTTTCTTTGGCGCACCGGCCTGGCGGGGGGATTGGTTTCCTCCACCGCATTTGCATTGACCTGTTATCTGCTCTTCCGACTGGGAGCGGAAATTAATCGCAATCTCGTGGCGGGGCTCGTCGCTTTGGCCGGAGCCTTGTTGTGCCCGAGCTTTCTCTACCTTGCCAGCACGCCGCTGACGGAGCCGCTGGCGCTCATGTGGTCGGTGCTGGTTGCCTACGCGCTTTTTCGTTATTCGCAATCGGGCTCGTGGAATTCACTGGCAGGCGCAGCCGTCGCCGCGTTTATGGCAACGCTCACTCGTTATGAGGGGTGGAATATTCTACCGTTTGCCACAATGCTGGTATTCCTGATTTACCCGTGCCCATGGAGGCAGCGCTTAAGCCGCGCCTTGGTTTTTGCCGGTATCGCCGGCACGGGGCCGCTATTGTGGCTTATCCAAAATGCTTATCGCTTCAGGAACCCGCTGGAATTCTACAATGGCCTCGGCTCCGCGAAAGACATCTACGCTCACCAGTTAGCCACGACGGCTTTCCCTTATCCCACGGACGGCAGCCTGCTCCTTTCCGCCCGTTATTACCTGGAAGATCTTAAGCTTGTGATCGGCGTCTGGGCGCTGGAGTTGGCGGTTCTAGGGTTGGTGGCCTGGTGCGCAAGCTTGCGCGAATCGCGGCGCGGAGCCGTTGCCGTGCTCTTTCTCATTCCGCTGCCCTTCTACATTCAAGCGATGGCGCACGCGGCGATTCCATTGTATGTACCCACGTTATTCCCTTATGCGTATTACAACCTGCGGTATGGGGTGGAGATGATTGCCGCGGTCGCACTATTTCCGTCGTTTATATTTTCCCCGCGCTTGGGAAGGGGCCTCCGCGTAACCCTATTGATCATTTTTCTGGCTGTGTTGGGGCGGCAGTTTGCGCAGGCCACTGCGGCGGGCATCCGTGAACTGCCGGTGGTAAAGGAAGGAATCCTGAATACCCCTTGCCGCGCCCAGCGGCAGCGGGCTATCATCGATTTCCTGCGTCGGAATTACGATGGGAAGTGCATTCTGGTGGCAGTGGGGAAGTGGCCCTGCGTGATGCCGGAAGCCGATATTTATTTTTGCAATACTTTTACCAATCTGACTCGCCAATACTGGCCCCGAATGAAGACGGAGCCACAAAAGTGGGTGGAGTGGATTATTAGGGGCGACGGCGACGCCATCGACAGCCTCATGCAGGCTTATCCCCAGGCATTTACGAATTACAAAGTCGTTGACCAAGGGGCATTTCAGGGCGAGGGCAGCTTCAAAATTTACCGTCTTCGGAAAATGTAATCGCGGTTGAATCCCGGCTTTCACGAGGAGCCATGGCGCTGCGGCGTTGCAAACTCAGGCCAATTTCAACATGACCAAACTTATACCCTTTGTAAAATACCATGGGATGGAGAATGATTGGCTCGTCGCCCTTGCGAGCGACATGCCCTCCAATCTCCCTGCATTCGCGCGCAAATTTCTGGATCGACGCACCGGCGCGGGCGCTGATGGCCTTATCGTGGTTATGAAACCCGAGGTCCGCGGCCACGATGCGCGGATTCGTTTTTTCAACGCCGACGGCAGTGAGGCGGAGATGTCAGGTAACGGCATTCGCTGTGCCGGGGCATTTCTCAGTGAACGCAAGCCGCCGAAGCGCACCCTGGAAATTGAAACGCTCTCGGGGCTGAAGACGCTGGAAAAAGGGAAGTGGATGTTCCGCGTCCGCATGGGCGCCCCCATCCTCACCGCCGCACAGATTCCCTTCAAGCCGGCGGAGACTGCGTCGCCCCTCCTTCGCTTTCCGCTCAAAACCTCTCGCGGCGACTTGCCGGTCACCGTCACCTCCATGGGGAATCCCCATTGCAGCGTGTTCGTGGCGGATTTCGAAACGGTGGATTGGCTGCGATTGGGCCAGGAGATCGAGCAGAACGAGCATTTCCCCAACCGCACCAATGTGGAGTTCGTCCGCCTGCTTTCCAAGGACGAAATTGAAGTGAGATTTTGGGAGCGGGGAGTCGGCCACACGATGTCCTCGGGGACGGGTTCGTGCGGCGCCACGGTGGCCGCTATCCTCAACGGCCTCACCGACCGCCACGTGCGGGTGCGGACAGAAGCCGGCACACTGGAGGTGGCATGGCCCGATGGTGGCGAGGTCACGCTAACGGGCCCCGCGGTGAGGGTAATGAGCGGGGAATTCCTCTACGCCACGGGCAAGTAAGCCGGGGTTAGCGTAGCAGACCTGTTTTTGAAGGTCCGCGGTTTTCCTTGCCCGCAGGGAACGGGCCGCGGACCAAATCAGGTCGCGCTACACTGGCTCTCCCCAGGGGGCGAGGGAAGAAGATTACTGCTTAGGGATTACGGGCGAACGTACAGATAGAGCTTGTGCGAAATCCCGTAGCGGGAAGTTACCTCGACGGTCTGTTCGGGGTCCCATCCGGGAACCTGAAAATCATGGGAAACAATTCGCGTTCCGGAACGAAGCTCTCTCTCCAGTTTGGGTCGCAGCTTTGCGTTGAATGAGCTCAAGAGGTACAGGGTTACCACCGTGGCCCGATGCACGCTCACGTCAAACATATCTTCGCATATGATGTGCGCCCGGTCGTCCAGGCCCAATTCCTTGATGCGGCTGCTCGACAGACGATAGAGGTCAGGATTGATTTCCACGCCCACGGCATGCGCGCCATACTTCTGCGCTGCGGTAATTACAAAGCGACCGTCTCCTGAACCCAAATCGTAAACTACATCGTCAGATGTAACCTTGGCCAGGTCCAGCATTTTGTCGACGATCTCCTGCGGCGTTGGCACGTAGGGAACCTGCTTGATCAGGGTAGCGCCCACGAGGCCTTGTCCTGGTTGTTGTGTCGCCTGAGCCGCGCGAGACGGCCTCGGCCCGACAAGAACCAGCATTGCCGCCAATAGGAAAAAGCCTGCCGATATGAGTGGAAGGTTAAGGTGTGTCCTTAGTTTGCGCATGACTTGGATTCTACCGGCATCTTGGCGAGTTGTCGAGATGGGAGAGAAACCCTCTTGCACTTCCGGCGATTCCACCCTAGGCTGTGACCGGCACTTTCTCGCGTGATTGACAGGACAGCACGGGCTTTCCGCGAGGGCAAACAAGATCAAACGCATCGGAGAATCCCTACATGGCGCAGCCAGCTTTACGCCGAGAACTGAAATTCAGCCATGCGACGGCTATCGTGATTGCCAATATGATTGGCACCGGCATCTTTACCACCACCGGATTTCTGGCCGGTGATTTGGGACGTCCCTCGCTGGTATTAGGGATATGGGTAGTGGGCGCGGTCATTGCGGTGGCCGGTTGTCTTTGTTACTCCGAGATGGGTGTCAACCTTCCGGAGTCGGGCGGTGAGTATATCTTTCTGCGTGAAGCCTGGGGCCCGGTATGGGGATTTCTCGATGGATGGATATCCTTTTTTGCAGGATTCGCGGCGCCGATTGCCGCCGCATCGCTCGCATTCTCCGAGTATTTCTCGCACTTTTTCCCCTCTTTTTCGGTAACGAGGGCGGCAGCAAACTCTGGGGGTGCACCAGGATGGTTCCATACCGGCCATGGTCAACTGTTGGCGGTCGCAATTGTGGTGGTCTTCTCGGTGATCAATGTGGTTGGACTCAGACTGGCGGCCAAAATCCAGAACCTTCTCACCGGGCTCAAGCTCGGAGTGCTGTTGCTGTTCCTTGGCTTCGTATTTACCGTTGGTCACGGGAGTTCAGAACATTTTTCGCAAATTGCGGTTCGGACCTCGGGCCATAGCGTGCCCGCCCAGTTTGCCGTTTCTCTGATTTTTGTGATGTTCGCGTATAGCGGCTGGAACGCGGCCACCTACGTTTCCGGTGAAATGAAAACGCCCGAGCGGACGATCCCCGCCTCGCTGGTGGCGGGGACGCTCACCGTCGCCGTATTTTACCTGCTCCTGAACGTGGCCTATGTATACGCTCTGCCGCTGGAATCGATGAAGGGCGTGGTGGCGATTGGCGCGGCTTCCGCCAGCGCGCTCTTCGGCCTGCGGGGAGGAAATCTTTTCAGCGCCATCATGTCGGTGGGATTGCTTTCGTCCGTAAACGCCATGGTCATTGCCGGGCCGCGTGTCTACTTCGCCATGGCGGTCGACCGCTGCTTTTTACCCACAGCGGCGCGAATC
The DNA here is from genome assembly GCA_003165615.1 of Acidobacteriota bacterium. The sequence continues at coordinate 5,800 of PLWR01000081.1, forward strand.
CACCCGCAGTGGGGTACGCCGATGTATGCCATCGTATATCAATCGCTGGCAACCGTCCTGATGATTTTGACGGGGACGTTTGAGAGCCTGATTTACTACATTGGATTCGCCCTGATCTTCTTTGCCGCCCTGGCGGTGGCGGGAATGATTCGCCTCCGCCATCGGACGGGATGGAGGAAACTCGCGGTGGTGAATTGGGGCTACCCGCTGGTACCCGGCCTGTTTATCGTGGCGAGCGCCTGGATGCTCTTTTACACCGCATCGCTCCGGCCCAAGGAATCGGCGCTCGGGCTGCTGACGATTCTGCTGGGCGCTGGACTGTATTATTGGAAATTTCGGAAGGGGGCCGAGCCACAGGCCTAATGGGGCGCCGACCTTTAAGTCGGCATCTTTCGCGGATGCCCGGCCATCTGACCTGATGTGGACTTCTGAGCATTGCTGCACATTACTGTCTGAGTTGACAGATGGAGACGGGGGAATTAGGGTTAAGAACAGGTTCAATGCACGTCAAGGGAGATGCGACGCATGACGGGGATCCAATTCATTGGCGATTATGCACTTGACAACACCAAAACGGCGCGGTACTGAGGATGGTAGGCGTCCAGCTAAAGAGTAGTCACGGTTCGCTGAGGAACATCCTCCACAAGGTAAATAGTAATTCGCAGGATGTTTATGGCTCCTTTGATGCGGTCTAAGTATTTTCTGAACGGCTCCGTGTTCGGAAAGGCTAAGCCAATCTTGTCTCCGTTCTTCTGGCCTTCCGTGTACATACGGGCTGCTGCATAGAATCCTTTGGCGACACGATCAAAGACTTGATCGTCAACAAAACTAGAACCATAGCTGGCGCTTCCGACACGACTACTCGTAGCCCCTTTCGCTTCGATCAAAAGCCGTCCTGGATGCTTTTGGTGAGAGGCGATAATATCAATGCCTTTGGCCGTGGTGCTCAATTTTTGACTGATGATATATCCGTTCGATCTCAGATAGCCGCAGACTGCATCCACTACATCATTTTCCGTGAGCATTCATTCTCACCTATGTTTATCACGCTTCGTTGAGCCGCCGCGTACCCTTTTTACGGGCCTCGCCGCCTTCGGTTGCTTTGTGGGGAGGGGTGCCTGAAGCGCTCGGCGCATAATCCGGTCAAAGTCATCAGCAGGCATTCGTAGGTCATCTTTTCTGTTTTGTGTTCTCACCTGTAAACA
>PLWR01000146.1 GCA_003165615.1 Acidobacteriota bacterium
CGGGTTGGAACATGTTTTCTGCGCCAATGCCACTGCCTCCAAAAACTACTACACCATGATGCAAGTCGCTCAAATCCTCTGGATTCTAACCTGCCGCGGCTGTCTCCAACGACTCTACGACTGGGCACGGCGGGCCACGGAGCAAGGCTTGGCTCGCGCCGTCTGGGAGGGCTTGCGCGCCTGTCGCCTGCCACCGGACTTGAAGCCTTTGGGCCAAATCCGTTTCGGCTTCACCTAGCCAAGTCGCGCCTAAAGCAGCCAGCCCGATCCCGTTGACAATCTAGCTTTCGAAGTCCGGCATACTCTGCACGGCGCTGCTTGTTCGTCCGCTATACCACCATCCTCGCCAAGTCATTCGCGGCTGCCCATCGCTCAGGATCAGGAAAGGGGGTATTCGGAAGCGCCGGGCCAATGCCGCCGGTGTTGACTTTCTCCACCTGAAATGAGTAACTTCGGCTTGTCAGTTGCGTCATTAAGCTCATGGCCAAAGCCGACAGCCAAAACATGGTCCTCGTGTATGATCTCCGGCGTGATCGTCACCACCGGGAGCGGGTCTTGTCGCAGATGCAGGAGCAGTGGGCGGCTTACCAGCGCGGCGAGGTGCCAGTCCATATCTCAGAAGGGCGCATCAGCCGGTTGTTTTTCTACCCGCACGATGGGGAGCACATGTTCGAGCTTGATGAAGGAGCCCGGCGCAGCAGTTGGATTCGGCAGGGCGATCATTCGTGGTTCACCATTGGCTGGCGGGCGAAGGTCGAACAAGTGGTGTTTCACACGCCGCTGCCGCTCGGGCCAGTCCCGGTCGTGACGCGGATTTGGATTGGGAACGCGGCTTAGCCCTTGGCGCGGGCTTGCGGTCGGTCAACCGCAACTTTTCTCGATTTCCGCCGCCTCCGGCTCATAATGCTGTCATGATAAAGCGGGTTCACATCGTGCTCGCCATGGTGCTCGTCGCAGTTATCGGCGTGATTGTCTGGCAGGTGTTGCGCCTGCGGGAGCCGGTTTATCAAGGGAAGGGATTGAGCGTTTGGCTGGTGCAATACGGCACAAACCATTGGTCGGCAGGTCGCGGCGACGAGTTCGATAAGCAAGCCGAAACCGCCATCCGGCAAATCGGCACCAATGCCATCCCGATGTACTTGAGCATAATCACCACCAGAGAGTCGCCGCTCGAACTGAAGTTGCTATCGCTCGTGCCCAAGCGATGGCTGGCCCGGTTTCACCTGCGCAGCATATACAATTATCGGCATTTGGGTGCCTATGGACTTATAGGCTTGGGGGTGGAGGCGAAGCCCTCAGTTCCTGCTTTAAGCGCTTTGCTTAACGATAAGAACCCGGAAGTGCGCTATATCGCGGTTTTCGCGTTGCGGTCCCTTGGGCCGGTAGCGAAAACTCCGTAATCCTCCGAAGAGATTGATTTTTCGGCATCCTCGGCCAAAGTCGGTCCCGTCATGCGCGATGCGATTTTCCTTATTTTGCGTTCCCTACTCTCCGGCTTCCAACGCCATTCCCAATTGTTGCTTGAAAACCTGTCGCTCCGACATCAACTCGCCGTGCTCAAACGCCAGCCAGGTAAACCTAAACTCCACCCCGCCGACCGACTGCTCTGGGTGGGTTTGAGGTGCCTCTGGCCTCACTGGCAAGAGGTCCTGCTGCTCTTCCAACCTCAAACCGTCATCGCTTGGCATCGCCTGGGCTTTCGCCTGTTTTGGCGCTGGAAATCCCGAGCTCGCGTGGGAAGACCCTCCCTGGATGGCGAGATCATCGCACTGACCCAGCAGATGTGGGAAGCCAATCCCACCTGGGGCAGCCGTTGCATCCAGGCGGAACTGGCCAAACTGGGTATTCAGATCTCGGATTCGACCGTCCGGAAGAACCGCCCTAAACATCGCCGTTCGGCCTCAGCTCAGACCTGGAAGACGTTCCTCCACAACCACGTTAAGGAGGTGGTAGCCATTGATTTCTTTACCGTCCCGACGGCCACGTTTCGGGTGCTGTATGTCTTCTTGGTGCTGGCCCATGACCGGCGCAAAGTCCTTCATTTCAACATCACCGAAGCGCCGTCGGCTCCCTGGACAGCGCAACAAATGGTCGAAGCTTTCCCTTACACTATCTCGCCGCGTTATCTGCTCCGAGATCGCGATGGAATCTATGGCGCGGATTTTGTACACCGAGTCGAGGGCTTGGGCTTAGAACAAAAGCTCATCGCCCCTCGATCGCCGTGGCAGAATCCCATGGTCGAACGACTGATTGGCTCGATTCGCTGCGAATGTTTGGACCACGTCATTGTCCTCAATGGGCCCCCCCTGCGCCAAATTCTCTCCGATTACCTGGCCTATTATCACCAAGATCGGACCCACAGATCCCTCGACCAGGATTGTCCGCTCGCACGTCCTGTCGAACCGCCAGCCCGAAGCAACATTGTTGAATTGCCGCTGCTGGGCGGACTACATCACCGTTACACTCGCCAGGCCGCCTGAAGATACTGCCTCCCCCACCGAAAAGGTGTCCGCCTGCGTGGGCGGCCAACCCCAGTCTTCCGCGGAATGATCGCCAGCCCATCGTCCCAGGCCAGCCTGTTCGTCGCCCAAACCGACGTTCGATTTCCATCCGACCAAACCCAATTCGGTGACCGCGCCGCCCGCACACGGAGTCAAATACCGACGTCATGGATTTTTCGCTACCCACAGCGAGAAATTCATTGCGGTTTTGGGGTCCTCCGGGTAAATTGAAAAGGATGCAAACGCCTGCCAAACGGTCGAGCGGAACGGTGAAGAAATATCGCCTCAGTGTTGCGAAAGCGCACGTGAAAGGCGGGGGGAACGGTCATGTTCACGTAATCAGTCCTGCAACCGCTTCCGAGATACGGAGAACGCTTGGCATCGGAAGGTCCCAGATCCAGAATGTCCTCCGCGCGTTTAGTGCTGCCGGCATAAAAGTCTGATCCGTGCTCTCATCTCGTGAGAACCCGGGAAGAGCTTAGACGGCGTAGTGTATTCCTCAATCTCCCGTTCGATGAATCCTACGAGCCGCTGTTCGTCGCGCTGATCAGTGCACTCGTTGCAATCGGCCGGACACCGCGTTGTGTCCTCGAGGTGCCGGAACAAGGGGAGGGACGCCTCACACGGATCTTCAATCTCATTCGATCCTGCTCGGTCTCCCTCCATGATCTAAGCCGCGTGGGACTGCCTGTCCGCTTCAACATGCCCTTCGAGATGGGGATTGCTTTCGCTGTGCGCCGGATCGATGGCCAGCACAGGTTCGTTTTATTGGAGGCCAAGCGGCACAGACTCCAAAAAACGTTGAGCGATCTAAACGGAATCGATCCAGGGATACATGGCGGAACCGTAGCCGGGATGATCTCATGTGTTCTCTCCAGCCTTGCCAAACCGCGCAGAAATCCAGATCCACGACAAATTGAACATGTCCGTCGCGAGCTTTGGAGAACGGTCCCATTCCTCAAAAGAAGCCACCATCGGTCAAACGTTTATTCCCGTGCGCTTTTCTATGATCTTGTCGGAGGAGCTACCATGTTGGCCGGAAAAGAAGGCCTTATAGCTCCATAATCGCTGCAGCGCGTGAATGGAGAGGCAAAACCTGGTCGGGGGACAGGGTCGCCCTTCGGGCTCCGAAGAGAGCTTCAGACGAAATGGAAAATTTGATTCCATTCGGACAGGATAGGAGCGCGGTCCAGCCAAACTTGACGAGAGGATCTCTCGCTCTAGCCTCAGCCTCACTTGATTCAGCCAGCTACAGCAAACCTCCATTGCAGCAGCGTTCGGAAGGAAGTGGCGCGAGACGAGGAAACAGCCCTTATCCCAACATCCTTGGAGGAGTTTCCACGGTTATCGCTTGGAAAATTCCCATCGCCGTTAACGCGAGCGACGTTGGAGAATGGCTTGCAGTTCTGGATCAAGGATGATGTAGCGTTCCTCGCTCTTTCCGTG
>PLWR01000200.1 GCA_003165615.1 Acidobacteriota bacterium
TAGCCTCGGCAATTCGTCTGCTCTTACCCACGTGTCGCGCAGCCTGCTTCGGGAGCTTCCAGCCGAAAGGCGCAAATTGCTGGTGTTTACGGACAGCCGACAGGACGCGGCGCACCAGGCGCGTTTCATGCGCGGCTCCGAACAACTGCTGCAACTGCGCCGATTCATCTACGAAGCTCTGGCCAGTTCGAAGAACGCTCATGATCTGCGTTGGCTGGAGCAGCAAGTGTACGAGCGGTATGCGGCTGCGGGGGAGTACAAACCTGTCCGGTGCAGTCATGATGAAAGGGAGAGGCGCCGACGGAAGATCGACGGAGAGCTGCTGCATGAGTTCGTCATCGCCCCAAATGTCCGCGCCAGCCTTGAGCGATTGGGGCTGGTGGAACTTCGCTATTCGGCCCTCGATGATGAGTTGCAGGGGCAAGACTTTGCTCTATTGGTCCGGGATCACAACCTGGACTTCGACCGCGCTGGTCTTGCAGTGAAGCGGTTGCTTGACTTTTTCCGGAACCGCCGCGCTGTTGATCACGAAGCCATGCGGCGCTGGATGCGTGGAACCGACCCGGTAGCGCGCGAATACAACATCACGCCTGGGCGCGAAGTCGGAATCCCAGTCGCTTACCTGGAACCGGGGAAGTCCTCCGATACCAAATCGACCTACAAGCTTTTCAGCAGTTGGAATCGGACAGGTGCACCAGCCGGCACTCAGAGCATTTGGCGGCAAACACTGGGTTTACAGGCATCGGAGGCATCATTCGACGCCGTTCTTGAGTGGATGCTGGATGAAGGCCGGTTTCTGGTGCGCGCACGCATCGGCAAGGAGGCGAGGGAGGCGGAGGGCATTGTTCTGCGGCACGATGCAATCGAGGCTTGCCGGACATCCAGTTACACCCGCTGTCCAATTTGCGGTCGCATTGAAGGAAACGGGCGCCCAGGGTTGGCTTGCGCCCGTCCGCGTTGCTCCGGGACGATGCGGGTTTGGGGAGGCCCAATCGAAGAAGGGAACCTGAACGCGAAGCTTATAGCTGCATCGTCTTCTCCAGCGTTATGGCCCGGAGAGCACTCGGCCGCGGTGACGGAGGATGAAAGGCTGGAAGCCGAGGCAGGTTTCAAGGCAGTTCCGCCGCGCCCGAACGTGCTGGTGTGTACACCGACCCTCGAGCTGGGCGTGAATATCGGCGATTTGGAAGGGGTCGCCATGCGAAACATTCCCCCTAGCCCCGCCAATTACGCTCAACGCGCAGGTCGCACCGGGCGCGAAACACGGACCGGTGTGATTGCAGGCTTCGCCCGCGGAACGCCACACGATGGCTACTTCTTCGATCATCCCGACGAAGTGATCTCTGGTGCAATTCCACCGCCACGGTTCAACCTCGAAAATCTCGCTGCCCTTGAGCGCCACGTCCACAGTCTTGTGCTCGAACAAGCGGCACTCGACTATGCGAGTAATCTGGAGGCATTCCTCACAGACCGGGGCGAGTTGATTGAAGACAACGCCGCGGAATTGGTCAAGCGGCTGGCTCAAGCTGCCGCAGGCGCAAAACAGCGCGCCGGTCAGATCTTCGAGGGGCTGCCAAGCGTCTCCGAAAGCTGGCTTGAGACCGTCGTCGGAGCATTCCCTCAAAAGGTGCGGAGTGCCCTGGTGCAGCGCGGGGCACTGATCGCGGACGCCGTCCACCGTATGAGCGAACTCGGCACGCGTGTAGGACTGAATCGCTCAGAAGAGTTTACCGAAAGCTCCTACCGCCGACTCGCCCAAAAGCTTCGTGAGGACCACAAATACGCCTATTTGCCGTCGGTCCTGGCCGAAGCTGGGTTGCTTCCCGGGTACGCATTCCCAGGCGATCCAGGGTCGTTAGCACTTGCATTGAACCCCGACGTCATATTCGCCGGGCGTCTGCAGGCGCAGCGCGAATTCTGCCCGGGGCAGACCGTGTATGCGCGTGGAGCCCGCTGGTCTGTAAGGGGTTTGGCGCTGCACAGGCCCGGCTCCCTGGGCACCGGGCGTGGGCCGGAAAAGTTCGCGTACGTAGAGTGCACGGTTTGCGGTCTGGCACAGAGTTCGGGAAACAGTTGTCGGCGTTGCGGCGGAGAACTTTCCGGCGCGAATCAGGAATGCTGGGATGGCGCTGCGTTTCAGGCTTGGTCGGATGAACTGGCCCCGGACAGCGAAGAAGAAAGGCAGCAGGGTATCTACGACTTGCGACCGCATCCGCAACGTGATGTGGTCCCGGCCGCGTGGACTGTGGGCGATTGGCGGATGGAGTTGCGGCCGCAGGAGACAATCTGGTGGATAAACCACGGCCCGCTGGAACAGCAAGAGGGTGGCGAGTCGTTGGGCCGCGCCGAAGGTTTCCGCATGTGCCCGAACTGTGGCGAAATGGTGAAGCCGATGCCGACCCCACCGAAAGACGAACCCAAACGGGGAAGGCGTCAGGTCCGCGATCCAAAGGCTGACCAGGATCCTCATGCGAAACGCTGCACCGGCGAACCGCGCTCGGTGGCGCTGGGACATCAGACCAAGTCCGATACCCTGCGCCTAAACGTGTCAGGCCTGGAAGAACTCGGCGATGACGGTGTCGCGTGGGCATGGTCGGTTGGGTCTGCGCTGCTCGAAGGCGCCCGTAAACATTTTGAATTGGACGAAGATGACCTCGATGTCATCGTGCTGACGAAGAAGGACTCCGACGGGACCAACCGGGCTCTGGAGATTCTATGGGTGGACAAGATTTTGGGTGGCTCCGGAATCATCGGTGCGCTCATCAGCGAGTTCAGCGCGGTGGCGCAGGCTGCGGTACGTCATTTGCAGGGGCACGATTGCGCCACTTCCTGTTATCGATGCCTCCGAAGCTATCGGAACCAGCGCGTCCACGGCGTTTTGAACTGGAGGCTGGCATTGCCGTATCTTCAGGTCGCTGCTGTGAGCGATTTAGTGCCCAGTGCGCCCACTCCAATGCCAATCTCCTGCGAGGGCCCCGAGTGGGAGGAGGCTCGCAGCGAAGGGTGCGAATCCCCCTTGGAGCTTCGTCTTCTCAAGGCGATCCGTGCGGCTGGTCTGCCGGAGCCTCAGAAGCAGCACGAGGTCTATGATTCGCGTGGCCGGCTGCTGACGCGCGCCGACTTCGCCTACGTCACACCCAAACGTATTCTGATTTACGCTGATGGCCTGGAATTTCATTCCGGCCTGCGCCAGCGCATCCATGACACACGGCAATCCAATCAGCTCCAGACCGATGGTTGGCAGGTGCTGCGTTTTCTTGGACCGCACGTGCATCGCAATCCAAGCGACTGTGTTACGCAACTCCAGAATGCACTTGGCTCGCGTGAAGAAGGACGAGAACAACGGGAATCGTGAAAGACGGTGAGTTCTTGGCACCCCACTCTCAACCCCCCAGTCAACAAACGCCTTCTGTCAACGGGAGAAACAAGAGAATTCGCAAGTGAAAACGTGGGGTTCGGCCTCAACCCTGGGGGTTGAGCTTGGACCCCCGCGATGCCTCTCTTCCAACCGGAGAGAACGCACGGCGTGGAAAAACTAGCGGAATGTTGGGGATACGGGCGAGGGAGACGCGGGGCGCTGCTGTAAACAAAACAGCCACTCGGAGTTGGGGCAGAAATGGTATGGCTCCCCAAAAACTACGGTTTCAAACCACCTCTCCACTTTATAAGTTATTGATTCTACGTGGGCAGTCATTCTCACCATGCAAATCGATATTGGGTTCGGAGACACCATCAC
>PLWR01000390.1 GCA_003165615.1 Acidobacteriota bacterium
GGGCAACGCCCCCGGAAAGCCCGTCCAAAGACGCCCGACCCTGAAAGGGTCGAATCCGAGTGGCGCGATTCCCGCAATGCGCCCCGCGACTTACGGAAATGCGACCCCTGCAGGGTCGGGGAATAAACGTCGCGTTGTCCGGGGGTGTTGCCCCCGGCTGCTAACTTGTCCCCTTTCAAGGCAGCAAACAGCGACCATCGGGCAGAGTTGATAGCCCGCTTCCGGCCATGCGTGCTCGGAAATGACCGCGTAGACGCATCTTCCCGCAGCGTGTAAAGCCCCGCTCTTCCAAAAGCTGGTGAGAAGTCCGGGCTAATCCTCTCTGTCAGGATGACGGTAGCTCAATGCAATCTCCTCAACGCCGCGTGCGTGGACGTCATCGAGAACCGTGGAATCCAGAGTCTGACCGAATGTGGACGTTGGTGTATGATCTGCGAGTCAAGGAATTGTTCAACATTGGAAATTCCGATTGGTATCTGTTGACGTGTTCAACAGTCTGAACTTGCGGTTCCAGTGCGATCTTTCTTCAGGGGTGCAACACAATGAAAAGCTTTCTTCGCATTTTCATCTTCCAATTGTTGTGCGTGACCGGCGGGACGCTCACGGCGGCATCGGGGCCGGTGGCGCCGGCGGAGATGGCGGAAGCCCAGCGGTGGGCGGCGGCCAAGTTCCAAGGCCAGGCGGATACAAGGCCGGCGGCCGGCTATCTGCTGGTTGCCCTCGAGTACGGCTCCATCGAAAGGAACCAGAACAAGGGCCAGCGATTGCGCCTCGTGGATAAGGTCTTCGAACACGGTCTGCACCAGCCGACCGTAGGCAGGCTGGTTGTTCATCTCCCCTCGCCGGGCAGGACTTTCGAGGCGGTGGTGGGTGTGGACAGCAACGACGTGGGCTATTATGGCGTGGCGGGCCGCGGCACTGTCATTGCCACAGTGGGCGTGGCCGGCAAGGAAGAGCTCCGTTCGCAAATCCTGCGCGAAGGAATGGCAGGAGTGCCCGTGAAGGTGGATTTGGGCGGCGCCTCCGAGTTCACGCTCACGCTGGATCATGCCGCCACCGAGGCAGAGTGGGATCAGGCCGACTGGGCAGACGCCCGCGTGACCCTGGCCGATGGCAGCACGGTGTGGCTGGCCGACCTGCCGCTGGGACCCCTGCGCAGCCCTTACACGGTCGATCTGCCGTTTTCATTTCGCTACGGCAATCGGTCGTCGCGCGAACTGGTGAAGACGTGGGAAGTGAAGCGCCGTGAACGAACCCTGGACCCAGTGCGCAAGGAAATCACGCTGACCCTCAACGATCCCAAGACCGGGCTGGAGGTCCGCAGCGTGGGCGTCATGTACAAGGACTTCCCCGTCGTGGAGTGGACGCTCTACTTTAAGAACACGGGAATGGTGAAGACACCCATCCTCGATGACATTCAGGCGCTCGATACCAGGTTCGAGCGCAATGCGGACGGCGAATTTCTGCTGCATCACAGCCGCGGCGCGCCCGCGCGGCCGACGGACTACCAGCCTTTCGAAACCACCCTGAAACCCAAGGACTCGAAGCGCCTGGGCGCCGATGGCGGACGCCCCACGAATGGTGACCTGTGCTATTTCAACCTTGAGTGGCCGGGCGAGGGCGTCATCATTTCCGTGGGCTGGCCGGGGCAGTGGAAGGCCGAGTTGCAGCGGGACGAGAAGGCGAACGGCATCCGGATCCGGGCCGGGCAGGAACTTACGCACTTCAAGTTGTTGCCGGGTGAGGAAGTTCGCACGCCGCTCGTGACGCTCCTCTTCTGGCAAGGAGAGTGGGTTCGATCGCAGAACCTCTGGCGGCGCTGGATGATCGCTGACAACCTCCCGCATCCGGGAGGGAGAGTGCCGCCGCCGCAGACCGCCGTCTACACGGGCCGCGTGCACCACGAAATGCAGGAAGCCACCGAAGAGAATCAGAAGATGTTCATCGACCGCTACCTTGAGGAAGGAATCAAGCCGGACTATTGGTGGATGGATGCGGGCTGGTACCCCTTCAAGGAGGGTTGGTGGAATGTGGGCACCTGGGATCCCGACCCGAAGCGATTCCCGCACGGCCTGCGCGCCATTAGCGATTACGCGCACGCTAAGGGTATGAAGACCATCCTGTGGTTCGAACCCGAGCGCGTGACGCCCGGCAGCTGGCTCTTTGAGCGCCATCCGGAGTGGCTGCTCAGTTATAAGAAGGAGGAGAACCGGCTCCTCGATCTCGGCAACAGCGAGGCGCGCGCGTGGCTTACCGACCATGTGGACGCGGTTCTCCGGGAGCAGGGGATCGACCTTTACCGCCAGGACTTCAACATGGATCCGCTGGACTACTGGCGCGCCCACGATGCCGCGGACCGCCAGGGAATCACCGAGATCGGCCACGCCACAGGGTATCTGGCCTATTGGGACGAGCTGCGCCGCCGGCATCCCGACATGTTGATTGATAGCTGTGCCAGCGGTGGACGCCGCAACGATCTGGAAACCCTGCGGCGCGCGGTGCCGCTCTGGCGCAGTGATTTTGTGTTTGAGACGACGCCGATGCAGAATTTCACTTATGGCATGGCCCTGTGGATACCGTACTTCGGCACCGCTTTCCGGGAGCCCGACCCGTATGCTTTCCGCAGCATGATGGTCCCCGCAAACATGCTGAACCTGGACGTGCGGCGTCAAGACCTCGACTACGGCCAGTGGCGGAAAATGCTGGCCCAGCGGCGGGAAGTCGCCGACTATTATTATGGTGATTACTATCCTCTGACGCCTTATAGCACGGAAGATAACGTTTGGTGCGCCTGGCAATTCCACCGGCCTGACCTCGGCGGAGGCATGGTGCAGGCCTTTCGTCGCCCCCAGAGTCCTTTCGAGTCGGCGCGGTTCAAGCTGCGGGGGCTGGAGCCAACCTCGCGCTACCGCGTGACCAATTTCGACGAGCCCAGCACGGTAGAGATGACAGGGCGCGAACTGATGGAAGGCGGTCTGCCGGTAGTGCTGAATCGCGCACCCCAGGCGGCGATCATTGTCTACAAGCAGGTGGACGGTAAGCAGTAGTGCACCTGTCAAAGCCCACGGGGCAGCGGCGGGCCAGCCCATTTCGTTAAGTAATTCGCTGCTCCCACATTTAGTCCAGTCAGGGGGCGGTGAATGATCTGCGACGCCGCAAACATTCGGATCTCTGGAATGAGGAGGAGAGCTATGTCGTTGACCAAACGCGCGCTGTTGAGTCTTTTCCTGATTATTGTGGGTAATCTGATTGTCGGCCCCAGCCAAGCCCAGGAAGCAAAGCGCGCGGGCATGGTCGCCGAGGGCAACGCCCGCTTCGAAGTGCTCACTCCCAATCTCGTAAGGATGGAATACTCTCCTTCGGGAAAGTTCATTAATGAGCCGAGCGTATCCGTACCGAATCGCAGTTGGCCAGAGACTGCATTCCAGACCACGCGAACGAACGGATGGCTCGAAATCAAGACCGGCAAACTGATCGTACGTTATCATCCCGGCACGGGGCCATTCACCGCTCAGAATTTGCAAATGATTTGGAAGGACGAGGACGGCGAGCACACCTGGAAACCCGGCGACAAGTACGACAAGAACCTGGGAGGCGTGCCGGGTGATATTGCGGCGCGCGCCGTTCCCGGCAAAGAGGCCGGACCGCTCAGCCATAACGGCTACTACTTGCTCGACGACAGCCGCTCTGCGATCTGGGACAAGGCACCCGAATGGGTGAAGCCTCGGCCCGAGAAGAACAGTCAGGACTTGTACTTCTTTGTATATGGACGCGATTTTAAGGGAATGCTTGGGGAGCTCGCGCAACTACTTGGCCCGATCCCGATGGTTCCGCGATATGTGCTGGGCACCTGGTTCGGCTCCCGCGCCGGCTATTCGGCCGACCAGTGGAAGATGATTGCCCAGCGGTTCCGGGAAGAGTCGATCCCCCTGGACATGATGGTGATCGATTCAATCTCCGCCTGCAAAGTCGTCTGGTCCGGATACGACTGGGACTACGAACAGATGCCGGACCCGCCGGAGTTCATCTCCTGGATGCTCAAGCACGGGATCCACCTGACTTTGAATGAGCATTACGGGCCGCTGACGCGGGAGAACTTCGACAACTTTGAAACGGTCCGGAAGCTGATGGGGCTTCCTCCCGAAACGCAGGAAATCCCGCATAATCTGGCGGACAAGAAATATGCGGGGGCGTTCATGGACCTGATGCATAAACCCGCCCTCGATATGGGCCTGGCCTTTTGGTGGCAAGATGGCAATGCCGGCGCGAAGATGCCGGGACTGGATCCTACCTTGTGGACCCGCCACATCGAGTACGAGGGCAGCGAACGAATCACGGGCAAGCGGGCTTTCGTGTTTTGCCGGCTTGGCGAACCGCCTTGGCCGGAGTTTCCCGGCGCCCTTCCCACGCCCGCTTGGGGTGTTCATCGTTACGGCGCCTTCTTCACCGGGGACCTTATACCGTACTGGTCCACCCTGGATCTGCTGATCCCCTTTGACGTGCAGGCTGCGAACATGCTGGTGGGCTACGTCAACAACCT
>PLWR01000097.1 GCA_003165615.1 Acidobacteriota bacterium
TTGATGTCGCGATGAATGATGCCTTGCGAATGGGCCGCGTCCAGGCCGTCGGCAATCTCAATGGCAAGTGAGAGCAGAGTCTCGTTTTCAAGCGGCTTGGCTGCGATCAGGTGCTTGAGCGTGACGCCGTCCAGAAATTCCATGGCGATGAAGGCCCGGCCGTTTTCCTCGCCAATGTCATAGATGGTGCAGATATTGGGGTGATTTAAGGCGGAAGCGGCTTGCGCTTCGTGTTGGAACCGGGCCAGCGACTCGCGGTCCCCGGCGAGGTCCTCAGGCAGGAACTTCAACGCCACAAACCGGTGCAGGCGGGTGTCCTCGGCCTTATAGACCACGCCCATGCCGCCGCGGCCTAGCTTTTCCAGAATCCTGTAGTGCGAGATTGTAAGACCAACCAGGGTAGGGGCCTCTTGCATAGCACGCGTATTCTAAATACCTGCGCGCGCCAAGTCAATAAACCTGTGGAGAGGGATTCGGGGATCGGAGGAGGCCACACCCCGATCAGCGAAGGCCCTTACGGGGCGGCGATGACCCAAATCTCCGCCTCCACGCCCGATGAGAATTCCGGGCTGACACCTACCCCTAACCCCTGCCTTTAATGCTTTACCGTAATCAACACCACCCCGTGCGAGGGCACGTCGGCGGAGAACTGATCCGTAACACTGCCCAGGTCCTTGTGCGCCCACAGATCGCGGACCTTCAGCTTGCCGTGAAGTCCGAGATCGGACCATACGACGCTTATCTTGGCCGCAGCATCTCCGCGATTGAAAAGCCCCACGGCCCAGGTCTTATTCTTCAATGGGCGCACCGCCACCGTCAGTTTATCCTTGTCGGAGATCTTCTTTGCCGGCAGGCCCAGGGGGTCCTGGTCAATGGCGATAACTTCGGTGTTGAGCAGAATAGATTTGGTTTCCTCGCTCATTGAGCGCAGATCGTTGCCCGCCAGCAGCGGCGCGGCCAGCAGCGACCAAAGGCTGAAGTGGGTGCGGTATTCGTCCGTGGTCATGCCGCCGTTGCCGATCTCCAGCATGTCGGGGTCATTCCAATGGCCGGCCCGCGCATAGGAGGTGATGTCGAACTGCGCGAAGCCAATCTCCTCCATGCGCTTCCAGGTATCGACCATATCTCCCGTGGTGCGCCAAAGATTGCCACCCACCTTGGCTCCCCACTTCCACGAGTCGTCTTTTCCATACTGGCACAGGCTGAAAACCATGGGACGGCCGGTCGCGAGCAGGGCGTCACTCATCTTCTGGTAGACAGCCCGCATATCGGAGTCCTGGTAGATGCGCCCGGCGCTGCACCAATCGTATTTGAAGTAGTCGGCTCCCCAGGCGGCATAGGTCCTGGCGTCTTGTTCCTCATGGCCGTAGCTGCCCAGGTAGCCTTCGCAGGTATTGGGACCAGGGGAGGAGTAGAGGCCGAGCTTCAAACTCTTGGAGTGGATGTAATCCGCCAGGCCCTTCATGTTGGGGAATTTCAGGTTGGTGGTGATGTTGCCCTGGGCGTCCCGCGGGCCCTGCCAGGTGTCGTCAATGTTGATGTAGGTGTAGCCCACATCTTTCATGCCCGAGGTGACCATGGCGTCGGCCATGCCCCGCACCGCCGCGTCGTCCACCTTGCCGGCGAATTTGTTCCAACTGTTCCAGCCCATGGGGGGCGTGCGCGCCAGGCCGTTGTCAGGAACATCATGCAGAGCCGGCAGGGGCAGGCGCGACGGGGGCAGCGCGGCATCCGGTGTGGCGCGCTCGGCAACGCCGGCGATGGGGTCGCGCCCGGGAAACTTCATGGTCATGGAAATTCGGCCGCCTTCCGTCGTGCCATCGCAGGTCATGGTGTGTTCCTGGTTCTCGAACCGCGAGGTAACGACCAGGTGTAGCTTGCTATTGCTGAAGGTTCCGTCCGTGATCGGCGTATCATGTCCATTCCTCAGAATCCTGCCGGTAACTTTCTCCCCGGACACTTTGAGGTCGAGGAACGTCTCCCGGAAGGTGCCGTCGCCGTTGGGCGAACGAAAGACCCAGAAGCCTGTCGGGTCCGTTTCCGCGGCAAGGGAAATTGCGCCGAGCAAAAGTAGGGAAAAAACTAGAAACGTGCGGAACAGCAGACGTCCATCGGGCCGAAGCCCTTCCTTTGACAACTGGTTCATCATTCCAATCCTCCTATAACCAAGAATCATACCCTCGCCCCGGGGGGAGAGGGGGAACCGCACGGCAGAGGGGGCCCACGCTTTGCGGGTCGTGGGGGTGAGGGGGCAGGCACCAATTGGACGGGCTTGGCCTCGCGCGCCCGGCTAACCAGTGGAGCTTTCAGGCGGCGCACACCTACGCATGCAGCTTATGAAATGCCGCAAGACACCTCTGGGCGGTCTCCATTTCGGGGTAATCGCTGCCTTCCTGCTCGATCAAGTAGTACTCGATTCCCCCCGTCTTTTCGGCGGCGGCGAAAAGCTTCTTCCAAGGGGCAATCCCTTCGCCGGTCAGCACCTTGTATTCCTTTTGGGGCGACCAATCCTTTACGTGCATCGAGCGGATGCGGCCGGGGTTATGATTGATCCAAGCCACGGGATCGCTGCCGGCTGCCAAACAGGTTCCCACATCCAGTTGCACCATAATGCTTTTGTCCAGCGCCGCTCTCAGCACCTCCATGGGTTTCTGCCCGTCGATGGGTTTCCATTCGGCATCGTGATTGTG
>PLWR01000069.1 GCA_003165615.1 Acidobacteriota bacterium
TCACCCGACTCGCCCCGGCTGATGAGAACGTCGGTTGCGAGCCACCCTCTCCCCCAAGGGGGCGAGGGCATAAACTCCATTCGCCTCTCCCCTCGCCCCTTTGGGGGAGAGGGGCGGGGGTGAGGGGGTGTTTGTCACTCAATTTCGCAGCGCTCAGTAGGGCAGTGCCCAGTTTGCCGCCCCGTTGCAATCAGGGAGGTGATTTGATATGGTTGGCAAATCGAACGATCTGAGCTTAGAATCACAGGCTAGTATTTCGACCCTGAGGGAATCTCTATTCCTTAAGACATATTTCGGTCGGCGAACCAACTGACGATGATTTGTGGAACCGGAGTGGATATCGCGGAAACCTCCCGCATTGAGCAAAGTCTCGAACGGCACGGGGAGCGATTTACCAAGAAGGTCTTCACTGCGGCGGAAATCGCCTATTGCGATAAGTTCAAGAACCGCGCGGAGCGCTATGCGGCGCGCTTTGCGGCCAAGGAAGCGGCTTTCAAGGCTCTGGGAACCGGCTGGCGGGAAGGTATTCGATGGCTCGACGTGGAAGTGGTTCACCAGCCGAGTGGCAAGCCCGAGTTGGTCTTGAGCGGCCGGGCGCAGGAAGTGGCTCGCGAGTTGCGGGTCACGCGGATGTCGATTTCGATTTCACACTCTGACCGCTATGTCGTGGCTTTGGTGATATTCGAAGGCGATGAAAAAGCTCAGGCATTACCGACATGACCTTCTGCTCCCCGCACTGGCAATCGTCTGCACAGTGGTAACCGTCCGCGCGCAGCAGTATGCTCCGGGGCCTGATGACCTGCCGGCGGTTATTGGCCGCAAGCAGGCAGAGGGACTGGCTCTGACCCGGCCGGCGCCGGAATATCCACCTGTTGCCAAGGTTAATTATATTCAGGGATATGTGCACTTGGAGCTCACGGTCGACGGCGCGGGAGACGTCACCAACGTGCACGTGCTGGATGGAAACGCCATGCTCGCGGCATCGGCCCTGCAAGCGACGCGCCGGTGGATTTACCATCCGCTGTCGACGCCAGCGGGGCCGGCGGGGTTCATTACCACGGTGAAATTGAAATTCACCCTGCGTTCCGCGGCGGCCGAGTTAACGCCGCAGCAGGCAGAACGAGACTTCGAGCGCCAGGTCAAACCGCCCCAGATGGTGCTGCCGCCGGAGGGAGCGCCTCGGGAAGAGGTCGTCCATATGCGCCTGCTGGTGAATGACCAGGGCGAGGTGGTTGACAGGGAGGCTCTGCCCATGGGTAGGGCGCGGCTTAAGGCCGCCTGGGAAACTGTACGGGGCTGGACCTTCCGCCCCGCGCATTGGGGCAATCTCCCCATCGCGTCATACTTCGATGTCGATGTGCCCGTCAGCGCGCCGCCCGTCACGCGGGCTGCCGCCAACACGGGCAGCCGTTAGATTCCTCCCAGGCATATCCGCTGCCCCTACAAGTCTGTTCCCCCCTGCGACGCTTCTCGGAGTAAACTTGTTGCTGGCGCCGAAAGTTTGCCAACCACAAAGGACTCGGGGATTTTATGATGATGCCGCACCGCATGACCCAACGCATGGCAATATCCGTCAGCCTGCTGATGGCGCTGCTTCTGCTGATCAGTTCAAGCTACGGCAAAAACAAGAAGACGGAGGAACTACCGTTTGAGTACATGGCGGGGACGGAGAATATCGAGAAAGGATGCGGGGGAAAACTGGAAGTTCTCAAAGAAGAGTTCACCTTCAAGTGCCCCGGGGGAACCTTCAGCCTGCCCTTTTCCGCGATCACCGTGATGCAGTATCGGCCCGATGTGAGCGCGGAAGTCATGGCCATGAAAATCCCTTGGAAGGTCGTCCCGCAGCTCCCCCGGGTGAAAGAAAACAAGTACTTCACCGTCGTCTGCAATGAACAGGGGAAGCTGCGCGTGGTAGTCCTGCGCGTTAATGAAAACGATATGCGTCCCTATTTTGCGGAAATCGAATTGCAATCCGGCAAGAGCGTTCAGGAATACCGAAGCTTTGATGAATTCTGATGCGTCCCCACCGCCGGCGGATCGCGCGCCTCACTTGACTCTCTCGCCGGGGGTTGGTTCACCTTGATAGAACCACCCGGCGCGAGCTCGAACCTTTGCCCCCGGACGCCGCACTTGCACCTCGATCTTGTGGAATCCCACCTCAGTGGCGTTACTGGGAGAATATGCCAGTTCGTACTGGCTGTGGATCTCGGTAGCGATGCGGTTCAGCGCCTGCTGGACGGTATCTTTCCCCCACTTCTGGAAATATGTGCCCCCTGAGTAACGCGCGAAGTATTGCAATGAACTCTTGAAAATCGGCTTCTTCGCTTCTTCCCCCAAGCCGAGAAGAATCGACATAATCGGAATATCGGCCGTGTCCCAAGTATTCTCCTGGTTGGTGGGTGTGGGGGCCTGGTTCGGGCCCATGGTCCGCCCTACACTCTCCGCCACCAAATCCGGAGCGGGGTCCTTCGCGGGCTTGTCCCACAGACCCTTCACCGGACTGAAGCCCAGCCCATAGACGGTGATGTCGGAATTCATCGCCCGCTGAACGATCTCGCTGCGCTTCATCTGGCTTCCCATGTTGAATCCATCGGAGAAGATGATGACAACTTTCCGATCCCCTTTGTGCAGTTTATCTGCTTCCCGACTATCCAGCTTGGAGAGGGCACGCGCGATCGCATCATCCAAGTGCATCCCGCCGCCGCGCCCGTGGAGCCCGCGGAGCACCGTATCCAACTTGTCGCCATTCGAGGTAAAGTCCAGGGGCATTTCCACGTGATCACTATAGGTGAGCACGGCCACCTCGCCTTGCGGTCCCATGACCGCGTCCGAAAACATGGAGCCCAGCGAACGGACAGATTCCAGAAAAGGCACGGTCGTGTCATTGGTCTCGACAACAATCACTAACGACAGCTTGCGCATTTCCGAGTCAAACTGCTTGATGTCCTGGAGTTGACCATTGTCGTAAACTTTGAACTCATCCTTTTCGAGGTCATACACGAATTGACCGCTCGAATCGAAGACCGTTACGGGAGTCGTCACGTAATGAACGTTGACGGGTATTACATACGGAGTTATCTCCTTCGTTGGCTCGGTGGAATCCGTTTTCGGGGTGGTTTGCGCAGCAGGACTTTTGCCCGCAGCGCCTTCCTGCGCCCAAGCGGTCACTGCGGGCGCCTGGTAGGCGAACCCCATCAGCAACGCCAGGGACGCTGCCCGGCAAATGATGCAACGCAGCCATTTCCAATTCATGAACGACCTCCCAAAGCTTGCTTCTTGTTGGATGACCGCAACTCCACTCCGGTTGCAGCCCGGAATTCCTGGCTTTCCACGGTACAATTGAAACCCGGCGCCCTAGCGTTTACCTTGACCTCGCTGCCGCACAGCCTCGTAGAGCACCACTCCGGCGGCCACGGAGACATTTAGAGAACTCACCGGTCCTTGCAGAGGGATGTGCGCCCTCTCATCACAAGTCTCGCGCACCAGCCGATGCAGGCCGCGCCCTTCGCCACCCAGCACCAGCACGCACCCTTGGGAATAATCAAGCTCGGTGTAGGTCTTCGGGGCGTCTGCTTCAAATCCATACACCCAGAGATTCTGGCTCTTCAAGTCCATCAAGGTTCGGACCAGATTGGGGACGCGCGCCACCTTGGCGTGTTCCATGGCACCGGCCGCTGCGCGTGCCACGGCCGGTGAAAGCCCTGCCGCACGCCGTTCCGGAATGATCACGCCGCACGCGCCCGTCGCCACCACCGTACGGATGATCGCCCCTAAATTGGCCGGGTCTTCCACACCATCCAATGCCACCAGCAGGGGATGCTCGATCTGGGCAATGAGGTCAGAAATATTATCATAGGCTTTTGGCGTACACACTGCCACCACGTTTTGGTGTTGGGGAGTTCCAGCGGCGCGTTCCACGGCCATGCGAGGGGAAAAGCGCAGAGAGATGCCCGCGGTGCGGCAGGCGTCCACAATCTCCTGCAAGCGAGGGTTGTGGTAGCCTTGCGTGATCATCACAAAGTCCACCGCACGGCTGCGCACCGCCTCTCGCACCGAATGGATGCCGTAGACCACGTCCTGATGATCGCCACTTTCCTGATGGACCAAAAATTCCCTCCGTTTGCCATACCTGCCCGAAATGAATTATGGATAAAGGGCAAATGCCCGCCACTGGCCGCTCCTGCGCAGCCCATGCGAGGCGGCGCCAAAAACGACATTTTATCCCTAAACCAAGACAATCATGACAATTTGGCCGCTTCGGCGAATTCCCTCACCCGCTCGGCCACGCTTTTCACATGTTGTGGCAACGGCAGTTTCGAGCCTTCCTCATAGATGGGAATCAGCTTTTCCAGTTCGGGGCCGGAAGCAGCGCCGGTCACTGCCATGCGAATAGGATGATACAAATCCTTCCCCTTCTTTCCTGTCTCTTTTTGCACAGCCTTGGTGATCTCGCGAAAGCGCGCGTAAGTCAGCGTGCTCTCTGCCAGGACTTTCGGGATGAAGGCTTTCAGCACTTCGACGGCGGCGGGACTCACGAGCATCTCCTGGAATTCGGGCGTGGCCATGGCCCGTGGCGCGTCAAACTCGAAGATAATCCGTGTAGCCTCTGGAAGCTCCGACATTAAGCTGATATTCTTCCGCACGGCGTCGAGCACGCGTTCGATCCACGCCCAAACCTCCGGCCCGGGTTCTGCGCCGATTCGACCTGCCGCCTGCAAGATGGGCACGGCAAGTTCCGCCAGGCGTCGCGGTGGACACTCTTTCATGTAGTGCCGATTCAGCCAGTTGAGCTTGTCGTTATCGAACACGGCCGGGCTCTTGGTAATGTGGTCGAGGGAGAACTGTTTAACCAGCTCCTCCGGGCTCAGGATTTCCGTTTTTCCATCCGCCGGCGACCACCCCAGCAGCGCCAGATAGTTGCGCAGCGCCTCGGGAAGAATCCCCATGGCGCGGAAGCTTTCCATGGAAGTGGCCCCATGCCGTTTGGAAAGGCGGGTGCGGTCGGATCCCAGGATGGTGGAGAGGTGCGCGAACTCCGGCGGTTCCCAACCCAGGGCGCGATAGAGGGCAAGCTGGCGCGGCGTGTTGGAAATGTGGTCGTCACCGCGAATCACGTGGGTGATTTCCATGAGGTGGTCGTCAATCACCACCGCGTAATTGTAGGCGGGCAGACCCTCGGAGCGCACGATGACGGGATCGCCGATGACCTCACTGGAAATGGTGGTGGGCCCGTGCACGCGGTCATTCCAAAAGAAGCTGCTCTCCACGATCTTCAGTCGCAACGCCGCGGGCTCACCCGCCGCCTTGCGAGTCAGAACTTCCTCCGCCGTAAGCTTCCGGCAGCGGCCCGAATAGCGCGGCTGGCGGCCGGCCTTCAACTCCTCCTGACGTTCGGCTTCCAGTTGCCCCGCGGTGCAGAAGCAGTAGTAGGCGTCGCCCTGCCCGATCAACTTTTGCGCGTACTGGGCATAGATTTCGCTCCGCTCCGATTGGCGGTAGGGTCCAAACGGCCCGCCCGTGTCAGGGCCTTCGTCCCAGTCGAGCCCGAACCAGCGCAGGTCTTCCATCAATTGCCGTTCGTATTCCGGCTTGGAACGCTCGGCGTCAGTGTCTTCAATGCGCAAGACAAACGCCCCGCCCTGGTGCCGGGCGAACAGCCAGTTGAAAAGGGCCGTCCGGGCATTTCCCACGTGGACGTACCCAGTGGGGCTGGGGGCAAAACGAACTCGAACCTTGGACATGAATTCTTGACCCTTTCGCGAATCTTCAATAATAACATGCGAGGGCGGGACACGGGACTCGGGACTCGGGGTTCGGGGTTCGGGATTCGGGACTCGGGACACGGGGTTCGGGCCAGAATTGTCGATTGCCGATTTTGGAATGGCGATTGTCGAAGCGCGCGGCGAGAGAACGTAGCGCGTAACCTGTTCTCCAAGGTCCGCGGCTTTTCCGCCTTGCACCGGTTCGAGAGGGCGCGTAGAGTGTCGGCGGGTGGCGCATAAATCGTTTCCCAATGTATGCGCCCGTTGGTTGGGGACGCAGACATGAAAGGCAATGTCTGCGCCAGCCGGCGAGTCGTAGCGGCGGGTTTACCCCGCCATTCTCTGTTGCGCCGATGGCGCAACGTGGCGGCGTAAAGCCGCCGTCACATCGGGTCGTAGCGCTGACCTTGAGGTCAGCACTCACACACCGGCCATATGGCCGGTGATGCCGACCTCAAGGTCGGCGCTACGTTGCATCCCGGCGCCCGCAAGTGCCAGGGTCCCGTCAAAGTCGACGCGGATTGGCGGCCCCGCAGGGGCCGAAGGTCATTAGCCACGGGTGAAACCCGTGGACTGGAGTTTCTACATTTGAGACGACGCAAACGGTGCATCTGGAGGGACGATCGAGGGTGAAGTCCCCACCCTCGCCCCCTTGGGGGAGAGCGCCGAAGCCAACCAGAGGGACACAGCATGAAATCCCCACCCTCGCCCCCTTGAGGGAGAGGGTGGCGAGCCACCGCCGCTTTCACCAGGCGGGGCGAGACGGGGGCCCCACGCTTTGCTTGTCGT
>PLWR01000456.1 GCA_003165615.1 Acidobacteriota bacterium
AAAGGTAGAGCGACACATGCTCGGGACGCAACTTCGCCGTGGCCTCCAGGCTTTTTCGAAAGGACGCCTCCGTTTGGTGGGGCAGCCCGGCGATTAAATCCAGGCTGATGTTCTGGAATCCCGCCTGGCGCGCTAGCTGCACAAGCTCGCAGGTGTTGTCAACAGAGTGCAATCGCCCGACAGCACCGAGTTCCCCGTCATCAAAGGTTTGCGCGCCGATGCTCAGCCGGTNNAGCCGGGAGTTGTTTCCAGCGTGAATTCGACATCCTCACTCCAGCAAAGATGATCCCGCAGCGCGCGGACCACATGGCCCAGGCGCTCCTCGCCCAGCATGGGGGGGGTCCCTCCGCCAATATAGATCGAGTCCACACGATGCAACAGCACATCTCGAGGAATTCCGTACGAGGCATAGGAGCTTTGGCATCCTTCGAGTTCACGCTGAAGCATGAGCGTGTAATGATCGAAAATAGCGCTCCGCTCCACGCGCGAACTGAAATTGCAAAAGCTGCACTTGGAGGCGCAAAACGGGACTTGAATGTAGATGCCAAGGGTTGACATATCAGCCGCCGGAACTCGCCCGGGTTTCTCACCACATTTGGCGGGGGCTACTGGAAGGGCGAGAGCCAACTTGGCCGTCTCCCTACGGGGCAATCGTTGCAAGCCGCCGACTTCAATCGGGCACCACCTTGATCTTTAATTCGCGGCGGCGCGGGCCGTCAAAATCACACAGGAAAACCCCTTGCCACCGGCCCAAAAGCAGGCGCCCGCCTTCGACAAGCAAGCATTTTGAGTTTCCAATCACCGCTGCCTTGAGGTGCGAATCGCAATTGCCATCGTTGTGGTGATACTTGCTGTCGCGCGGCGCCAGCGACTTCAGGAAATTATCGAGGTCCTTTTGCAGGGCTGGATCGTCATTCTCGTTGATCAGAATCGCCGCGGTGGTGTGGGGAACAAAGAGGAAACAGGTTCCACTTTGCACCCCCGAGTCCGTCACGACCTTTTGCACAAGGCTCGTGATGTCGTGGAATTCAACCCGGGCGCGAGTTTCAACATGGGTAGTATGCAGCCGGGCAAGCATGCGCTGGGATGGAATTGCTTTGATGGGTTCAGGAGATGCCATAAGACCTCGCGTTATCAGTCACTCTCAGATGCTGCGTACTCTTCGACGGCCCATTACCTCTTAGAGTGGGGCATGCGCGCGTTGGAGAGCTTCCGCCAAGGGAGCCGGTGCAGGAGGATACACGACAACTATGGGTACCGCCTTCTTAATGAGTTCCGCTGTGCGCCGCACCTTCAGCCTTTCAAACAGGAAAACGAATTTCCTCTCCAAATCCTCTCCGATCCTCGATCGGACATCGGCGCCAAGCTCCCAGAATGTTCTCTTGAACGGGCCGAAAGCCTTGGTCCGGACCTTGTAAATGAATTGCGCGTCCGTATCATCCGGCTTCTTTTCATCTGCGAAGGCCTTTCGCAGGTACTTGTAAATTTCCTCCTTGAGGTCGCGGGGGAAGGAAGCATTCTCGTAAATCAGGTTTTGGAATTCCGTCGCCAGATGAACCTCCGCCGTCTCGCACTCCGCGAACTTATGGAAAGCGTCCGCGGGCAGAGTGGAGGCACCATGCTGCACAGTTCCGGCCATGCCATAGCGGTCACGGGCAACCTCCGAAAGCCTGCGCAAGGTTTCAAAATCGATGGCCACCTGAGCCACCGTTCCATCTGCCAGCACCACACCGCCATGCGTTGTGCCGGTTTGGACGCTGATCTTGGAGAGCCCCTTCTTTTTGCCCGTCTGTTTGGAAAGCGACGCAAGGAAACCATCCATGTAAGTGGTCAATTCCTCAATCGTGGAGTTCCCTTTCCCGACCTCCCCGATCTCGCCCCCCAAAGAGATGGTGATGCCCTTGGGCTCAATGGACCGAATGTAAGCGGCAAGCTTCGCGCTGGTTTCAAAATTAGCGCGCTGTTGCTCCCGCACTCCCGGTTTGCTGAGGTCAACTAAAGTAGATGCATCGACATCGATGTTGTAATATCCTGCCGAAATTGACTCCTGGGCAAGGTCGCGAATCCCCTGAAGTTCCGCCTCCGGATCCTTGGCAAATCTGTTGCCGTTGACCTGGTAATGGTCGCCCTGAATGAAGAACGGACCCTCATAACCTTCCTTCAGCGCCGCCGCCACCATGACGGCTGCGTACTCCGACGGTTTTTGGTCAGTAATGTTGCTCTCATAGCGAGTAAGCTCAAAAATAAAAGCGCCCGCCTTCAAATGCAGTGCGGCGCGGATAACCGCTCTCGCCACATCGTAGCTCAGACCGCGAACGTTGATGGCCGGCACCGTAAAGCCGCCGACTTCCTTTCGTCCCCGGGCTTCATAAAGGCCTTGAATCGATGCCGGAATAACCCCAAGCTCCAGGCCTGCCCGGCGGATAATCCAACGAGCCGTTTGGCGAACTTCGTCACTTTCCCCGAAAACTGCGTTCCACACCAGCAAGTCCAATGTTTGGGCAATAAATTTCTGTGGGCTTTTTAGGATGATCCCGCCACTGTCGGAAATCTCATAGACGGCACGATCGCGATTGATGAGATCGAGCGCGGAACGAACATTCATGATGGCCTCTCTTGCTAAGCTTACCCCTGCATTTGCAGGTTGGAATTATACCAGACCAAGGAAAGTCGAGGTTTGAAAGGTGTCAAATGGTGAAATGTCAAAACTTAAGGGCTTGATGGTCCGAGCAGTGGATTTGCACATGCGCCAGCAAATGCTCGAGCAAATCATAGCCGGCACGACCCAGAAAATACGCTCCCCCCACGCGGCGCTCCTGCAAATCCTTGTGCGGGAGGAGAAATCGCGACAGGGTCTGAACGTGACGGACGAGCAAATCCGAGCGGCCGAGGGCGGCGCGGGTCAGCTTGCCGCGCAGCCGCTCCATCTGGTATTTCACCTTTTCTTTGGTGTGTTGGAGGGTATCGAGCAAGGTGGGATCAAGCTTTTCGATATCGCCTTGGAGACGGTCCAGGAGTTGCTGCAAATCGCGTTCGCTTTGATCGAACCGCTCCGACCAACCCTCCGCATATCCGGCGGCAGCGATTTTTTGGCTCAGGTGTTCCTCGCCCTGCCACACATCCTCCAGAGCGAGCTTGTACTTTTCCATCAAGCGCTCGCTGCGCGAATCAAGCAGCGTGAATGCCGCACGGGGAAATATCACCGGCTGAGGACGACCCAGCGCCTGGTAAAGAGATCGCGCCTGGCCCAGATAGGCCAACTCGGACGGGCCCGCCACATAGGCCAGGGTTGGCAGCAACGAGTCCTGAACCAGCGGACGCAACAAAACATTGGGGGAAAAATCGCGTGGCCGTTCGGCAAGCAAGGATTGGAGTTCCGATGCGGAAATCTCTTCGCTTCCCTCGATAAAGAACTTGCCGTCACGTTGATGGACTGCCAACCGGTCACCGTGCCGGGTCACAAAGAACAGCGTTGAGTCCTCGACCACGTGAACCTGGGCGTGATAGCCACGTTGCACCAAGGCGCGCGAGCCCTCCAAAACGCCGGCCCGAAGGTCCGCTGCCTTTTCGATCGCCTGGCGATATACTCCAGAACTAAGCCGGTGCAGGGATTCATCCAGCGGGTCCATCAAAATCACGCCCCAACGGCCGAAGAGGCGGGTCATGAATTTCGCGAAACTCTCTCCCCACGTCGCGCCGGGCACAT
>PLWR01000080.1 GCA_003165615.1 Acidobacteriota bacterium
ACGCCGTCGCATTGGGATCAGAGGCTCATCCTTCGCCCAAAACTCGTCGGAAACTTCCCAAGATTTTATCTGTGGCATCTTTGGCCATTATCTTGCCTTAATCCTTCCGAGAGTTCAATACGTATTTACGGATAAGCTCTTAGGTGGGAGCGATGGAAGAGTTCATTCCAGAGAATGCCGGCTTGCTCGCCTTGGCTAATGGAGTTAGTAGAGACGAAACCGACTTGAATCCGGGTGTTCTGAATATATTCGCCGGCCTTGAAATACCAGCCTGCAACGTAGTCGAGCACGCCTCCGCCTTTGACATTGCCACAGATAAGTTCCATGTCGGCTTTCTGTTCGGCGTTCCCGAATTGTTTTCCACCAAACGGCGGATTGCCCAGGACGAAGCTGCATTGGCCGGGCGGAAGAATCTTCTTCCAGTCGAGACGGAGCGCATTGCCGCAGACGATTGTGGGGGATTTCTTGAGCGGGAGGCGCACGAAGTATTGCCCGAAGGCTTCCGAGAGGCTGATGTTCATCTGATGATCCATCAGCCACATGGCAACTTCGGCGATGCGTGCGGGCCATTCGCTGATTTCGATGCCGTAGAAAGCATCCACGTCCAACAGGGAGAGGCGTTGGATATCCAATTCCTGCTGAACTTGGGGGTAGAGTAACTTGAGAATTTCTATCTCCAGCAGACGCAACTCGCGGTAGGTAATGACCAGAAAGTTTCTGCAGCCACACGCCGGATCAAGAAAACGCAACTCTGCCAGCCTTCCGTGAAACCGCTTCAGTTCGGCTTTGTTATTCTTGGAGCGCTCAAATTCCGCGCGCAGGTCATCAAGAAAGAACGAACGAATGAGCTTGAGGATGTCGCGCTCGTTGGTGTAATGGCCGCCGATTTGCCGCCGCTCTTTCGGGTCCATGACCGACTGAAAGAGCGAACCGAAAATCGCCGGGGAGATGCGCGACCAGTCGAAGTGCGTGCAAGCCAGCAGGGCATTGCGCATGTCGCTGTTGAAGTCGGCGAAACCGAGGTTTTCCGCAAAGAGGTCGCCGTCGACGTAGGGGAAAGCGGCAACGGTTTCGTCGAGGTTTTTCTGGCGCTTGTCCGGTGGCGTGTTCAACACGTCGAACAGCCGCGCGAGGTGCAAGCGAACGTCAGAGCCGTCTTGGGCGGTGCGATTCAACAGATAGAGCTTGAACGATTCAGGTTCGAAGATGCCCGTGTCTTCGCTGAAGAGGCAAAAGAGGATGCGGACAAGGGAACGTTCGAGCTGATGCCCGGAGTAGCCGCCCGCTTCCAGCGCGTCGTGGAGGCGGCCCATGATTTCGACGGCTCGAATGTTGATGGGGTCCTGCGCCTCGAATTTGTGCTGCTTGTAGCCGGGGATGAAGGCGAAGGCGTGAATCCATTGGTGAAGGTCGGCCAGCGGAAATTCGAGGGTGGCCACTTGGCGGTTGTTGAACAGAGGAAGGTTGCGCGGGTCTTCAGGCTCAAGATCGTGCAGGGCGATGCGGGCAAAATCGGAAACGATGACATAGCGGGGAATTTCGTCTGTCCGTCCTTCGCGCGCGAGATCCTGAATGTATTGGAACGCCTGCGACCAGGCTTTGCCGAGGTCTTTGTCGCGGCTCTTGTGCTCCACCAGTACCTTGCCAGGCCAGAACAGGTCAATGTAGCCGTAATCACCGGAAATCCTTTGGACCGGTTCCTCAAAGCTGGCAACAGCACGGCGAGGGACGCCGAAGACATCGAAGAACTCGTTCCAAAAGGTTTGCTTTTCCGCTTGTTCTCTTTTGGCGCCTGTCCATTCTTTTGAAAAGGCAATGGCGCGATGGCGGATTTCGTTCCAAGAAAGGGGCATGGGGGGGTAATACCAGCCCCTTGCCGAGTGTCGAGGGGTGAAATTCCAACCCCGCGGGGATAATAGATTAGGACACCACCGTCGCGGGCTGGCGCAGACCTCTGATTTTTGAGGTCTGCGATCTCCCCGTACTGTTGGCGGCAGAGCATTCCCACGAACGGCACGGGCTACGACCGTTATGGGAACCTGTTGACAATCAATTCCAGCCAGCGCTTCTCATCTGCGCTTGTTAAGAAATGAAAGCCGCAGAGCAGTTCCAAATGGCGGAACCACCCTGCGCTTCCCGCTGGCCCATTTCTGCGCAAGCCTGACATTTTGTCTCTTGACAAAACGAGCCAATGGGTATAGGCTAGAAATGCGTTGAAGGCCAGACGCCATGCGGCCGCCCCCACGAAAGTCTCTCCAGCTCACCCCTGCGGTCGTGAAATTAGCCCATACAAAAAAATATTAAAAATGAAGGTTGCTCCCAATGAGTTATTGAAAACAAAGGGGCAAAAGAAGTACTCCCAATGAGTTTATGAAAACAAAGGAGTTATCGAGTATTGCCTATGATTTGATGAAAACAAAGAGGTTAAGGCGAAGTTGCGCATCGATGCGTGGGGCGATTCGTCCGCATCGACAAGGAAAGAACCGCGGACCCACAAGACAGATCGCGCTACACTTCCTTCGCCGGATTGGGAATGAAAACCGCCCATGTTGGAAATCAGCCAGACTGACCTGGCACCGCTGAGGGTGGTATGACGGCCTAGATCCGATTTCGTGGTAAGATGACCAATATTTACAGGCGGGAGCGGGACAGTGAGCTTCCAAGGAAAATACCAAATTCAGTCTGCTCTCGGTGGCGGTGAAGCCCCGTCGTTCCGCGCGGTGCAGATTTCCACCGGGCAGCCTGTACTCATACACCATCTTGCCGCCGGAAAGACTCCTCCCCAACAACCCGATTTGGCTATCTTGATCTTCAAGTTTCTCTGCCGCGCATCGGACGAACAGAGTCGGAAATTACTCGACATGGGCGAAGACGAGGGGCGCATTTATGTCGTGACGCCGGATGTGCCGGAGTGTCAGGACCTTCGCCAGTGGCTCCTGTCGGTGACCGATGCGCAACCAGCGGCGGCCGAACCCGCGAAGGAAACTCCGGGCCCCATAAACCTTGATTCCACGCGCGCGTTCACCACGGAGGCTTTGCGGCAGGCTTTGCGCGACGCGGAGAGCGCGCCCGCTCCCCATCCTCCGTCAACGGCGGGAACATCGAGCCCCGAGAGCCTTAATTCCACGCGTGCGTATACCACCGAAGCAATGCGGCAGGCATTGCGCGATGCGGAGCGCGGGCCCGTGCCTATTCCTCCGTTGCCGGCCGCAACAACACCCGCTGTTCCCCCTGCGGAAAAAGGTCCCGGCGCTTTGATGCCACCCCCGGAGGTTCCCGAGGCTGCATCCGAGGTTGCCGTTGGGCGGGTGACGGACTTCACCGCCTTCTGGGAGAAGACATCAGCGGTGAGTTTTGCCGGACAACCGGCAGCCAGCGCCGCGCCGCAGGAATCGCCGAAAAGCCCGGAGGCGCCTTCTGAGGTTCCCGCAGTCACGGCGGAGTTCATGTCCTTCTGGTCGTCGAGGGCACCTGTGAGCATTCAGGATGCTCCCACTGAAGCCATGCCCACTCTCCGGGCGCGAGCGGCTGATCGTGAACCGAGGCCTGCGGCAGGGGGGGGGCCGGCGGATGCCAAAGGGAGCGCGAGCCCGGTTGGGGATGTGGTGCTGATACCCCCCGAAACGCCGCCTCCGGTGACTACGAACGAGGCGCCAGTTCCCACGCCCTTGCCGCCACCTGCCCCGAAGCCTGCTGACAAGGACCCCGGAACGATGATCCTTGGCGGGTTCAAGGACCTGTTGGGGGAGAGCGATAAAGCCCCTCCGCCGGCTGGCACGACTCCGCCCACACCCAGCGCCGAGGAAAAGCCCGGGGCAGAGGTCGAGACGGGGGAGAACGCTCCTGGCGCTCAAATTCCCTCGGGATTTGAAGTGGTGTTCCAGAGCAACAAGCCGCGCTCTCGTTCCACCCAAGTGGGCTTGCCGAATCAGTCAGGAAACATGGCTGCTCCCGCGCCCATCGCGCCGCAAACCGCGCCGGAGGAGCCGGCTCGAGCCCCTGCCGCGAAAGCCTTGCCCCCTGTCGCGCCACCGGTGGCCAGCCCGCCGACGGAGACATTCGGGGGAACTCTGGTGATGGGTGTCCCCAATTCTCTCGAGGAGCCAAGGCAAGCGGCCGGGGCTACGAATGAACCCGCCGCGCCGCCTTCGCCGCCGTCCGCCCCGCAAGCTCCCAAAGAACCAGAATCAGCGACCCGGTTCGTTTCTGTGCCTCCCCCGCTGCCGGCTTCAACCTTGAGGCCTACTCCGCTCAAACGGGCACAGCCGGGTGAGTATACGCGCATGATCCAAAACGTGAAGGCCCCGCCCGGGCCGCTGCCGCCCGCGGGCCCGAGGGGGGATGCTTCCGCCGCTTATCGACCGGCGGCGAATCGCGCGGCGCCGGCTGCCACCCCTCAACCTCCGCCTTACCAGGAGGCGCCCGCGCCGTTTCCAGCCTCGCGGTACGTTGCCAATGACGCGCCTTTGGTCCCCGCCCGCAAGAAGCGCCCGGCCTGGGCGCCGATCCTGATTCTCGGTAGCCTATTTTTGATGACGGTGGCGCTGCTCGTCTTCTTTGCCTTCAAACATTGATCCGATGCGCCGAGTCTCCCCGCCGCGTTGATGGCAACTCCTTCGGGGTTTCGCCGCAGGGGCCTCCCGCGCTGATTGGGGGGGCTTCTGCGAACCTCCCGTACTCTTGCATTTTCCAGGAATTTAGATAGACTGCACAGGTAGAGATATCCCGGTAGAGTTACGAGACAACCCGAAAAGGGGAGGTGTGTTCGTCGTGGCGGACCATGAGCAGGAACCTTTGTCCCTCAGCGGTGAAGCGAAAGGTGTCCTCCGTCTCGGTGCGCGGATCGCTCACGTCACGGACGTGGGCCGTCGGCGGCGCAACAATCAAGACTCCCACCTGGTTCTCCCCCTGGATAACCCGGCGGCGGCGCAGGATGGGGCGCCGGAGCTCATCGGGCTTGAAACGGGCCGATTGCTGATGGCCGTCGCGGACGGCATGGGTGGGCACTTTGGCGGTGAAGTGGCCAGCCGCTTATGCGTGGAAAACCTCGCCAAAGAGATTGTCAACCAACTGCATGACCCCCTGAAGGGACAGCCGGACTTGCTGTCTGCCCTCAGCAAAGCGGTGGATGCCGCGCACAAGGCGGTTTTCGCCCACGCGCAAAGTTACGCCGAAAATCTGACCATGGGAACCACCCTGACGGCTGTGCTTTTGCACGGTGCGCATGCGGACATCGCGCAGGTGGGGGACTCACGCGCCTACCTTTTCCGCAACGGAAACCTGATTTTACTGACCCAGGATCAGACCATCGGCAACCAGTTGCGTAGCCGGGGGGAGGACTCCACCACCGTGGATGCGCACATTCAGGAGATGCTGATTCAGGCGGTGGGGGCGCAGGCGGAGATCGAAGTCATCATGACGTCGATTGATCTGGAGCCCCATGATCTCCTTTTGCTTTGCTGTGACGGACTCTACAAGGTTGTTCCTCCGGCAGACATCGTGGAGACCCTGGAACTGGAAATGGGACTGCACGAAAAAGCCATGCACCTGGTGACGCGCGCCAATGAGGGCGGCGGTCCGGACAATATCACGGTGATCCTGACGGAGATCTGCCAGGTTGAGAGCACAGGCTGATGGACCAGAAAGTCGTCCAAAAAAT
This sequence comes from Acidobacteriota bacterium, assembly GCA_003165615.1. Next base: position 5,660 of record PLWR01000080.1, read on the forward strand.
CGGCAAGTACGAGATCGTCTCGGAGCTCGGCCAGGGCGGCATGGGAGTGGTCTACAAGGCCCGTGACCCGTTCATCGGGCGCCTGGTGGCGCTGAAGACTATCACTCCGGAACTGGTTTCCGACCCCGAAATCCTCAAGCGCTTTTACCGTGAGGCGCAGTCCGCTGGAACCCTGCAACACCCCAACATCGTGACCATCTACGATTTGGGTGAGGCGGACGGCCGCCCCTACATCGCCATGGAATTTGTGGAGGGCGAAAGCCTCCAGGCCATCATCAACCGGCGCGCCCGCATTCCTCTTGCCGCCAAGCTGAAATTGGTCCAGCAGTTCTGTGAGGGCCTGGGCCACGCGCACAAACACGGGTTTGTGCATCGCGACGTGAAGCCCGCCAACATTCTGATAACCAATGACGGGAACGTAAAAGTGGTGGATTTCGGCATCGTCCATTTGGAATCCACCAACCTCACCAAGACCGGGATGTTCCTGGGCACCATCCACTATGCCTCGCCGGAACAGATCAACGACGGACGCGTTGACAACCGGTCGGACCTCTGGTCTGTCACCGCCGTTTTCTATGAATTCATTGCCTACAAGAAGGCCTTCGACGGCTCCAACATCGCCGCCATTATCGCCAAGGTTCTGAGCGCGGAACCCGACCCGCTGAGCCACTGCTGCCCGGGAGTCCCGGTTGATCTCGACAGGGTCATCAGCAAAGGGCTGGCGAAAGACATCGACGAGCGCTACCAGTCGCTGGATGAAATGCTGGGTGATCTTCTTCCCATTGCTCGCGGCCTGCAACAGAGTTTTATTGGCGACTTGATTGTGGAAGCGAGAGATTTGCGGGACAAAGGTGATTTCAGCGGCGCCCAGGAAAAGGTGCGGGCGGTCCTGATCCTCGACAATACTCACGGAGAAGCGAAGCGCCTGTTCAGCGAGATTTCCACCGAACTCCATCGGCAAACGCCGGCCACCAAAGCCAGGAAATTGGTGACGGAAGCGGAGCAAGCCTTTAGCCGCGGCGAATACGAGGCGGCGGTGCGCATCCTGGGCCAAGCGCAGGAGTTGAATCCGGCTGACACCCAGGCGCGCAACCTCAGGGAGAAAGCCCTGCGTGAGCAGGACCGCGTCCAGGAGCTGCGCGAGGCCTTGAACTCCGGCCAACGGGCCATGAAGCAGGGCGACCTGACCGGGGCGGAGCAGGAGTTGCATCGAGTTCTTCAACTCGATGAGAGCAACAGCCAGGCGACGGAACTTCTGGAGCAGATCCAGCAGGATCGGCTGGCGCGCGAGCGGGATTTCCGGCTGAAAGAAGGATTGTGGAAGACGGACAACCTGGTATCTGCGGAGAGCTACGAAGAGGCGCAAAACCAGCTCCTGGAGCTTCAGCAGGAATTCCCCAACTCGGAAGAGGTCCACCTGAAGCTGCAGATTCTGGACCCCTTCATCCGGTCGCGAAAACTCGTCAAGAATGGCGAGCACGCCTTCAATCAGGGCGAATATGCGGAAGCCGTCCGGGCTCTTACGGAAGCCCTGGAATTGAATCCGCTGGACAAAGACGCGCATGAGCTGAAGGATCTGGCGCTGCAGGAGCGCGACCGGCTGCGGCAAGTCCGGGAGGCCTTGGGCACCGGCCAGAGGGCCATGCGCCAAGGAGATGCGAGTGCGGCGGAGGCGGAGTTTCAGAAGGCCCTGCAGCTCGACCCGACGAATACCCAGGCAACCAGCTTCCTGGGGCAGCTTCGGCAGTTGCAGGCCACGCGTGAGCGGGAAATGCGCTTCCGCGCGGCGCTCGAGCAGGCTGACAACCTGGCGGCGGAAGGGAAATTCGACGAAGCGCAACACGCCCTGCTGGAATTACAAGAAGCCTTCCCGGATTCCACCGAAATCGACCAGAGACTACTGGCGCTTGACCAGCAGATGAAGTTGGCCTTTTCCCTTGCGGAAGGCCAACGCGCCTTTGACCAGGGTGAGTATGGAGAGGCTGTCCGGATTCTTACGGAAGCGCAGGAGTTGGCCCCCAGCGACGAGCGGGTGCGCGACCTGAAAGTGCGGGCGGTCCAGGAACGTGACCGCCTGCGCCAGGTCCGGGAGGCGATCAGCGCCGGTCAGCATGCCATGCGCCAGGGAGATCCGAAGGGGGCGGAACGCGAGTACCAGAGGGCGCTGCAGTTCGACCCGGCCAACGCCCAGGCGGCCAACCTGCTCGCCCAACTGCAAAAGGATCGCCAGGCGCGTGAGCGGGAGCAGCGCCTGCAAGAGGGATTGAGCCAGGCGGAAAATCTGATCATCGGGAAGAGGTTCGACGAGGCGCAACGCAAGCTGACGGAATTGCAGCAAGCTTATCCGGATACCGAAGCTGTGCAGCAGATGGTCCTGGCGTTGAACCAACGGAAGGCGGAAGCTGCTGCGCCCCCCCCTGCGCCGGGCGCGCCGGTCAATGAGGTCGTGAAGTCGATGGAATTGGCGGAGGAACTCCGCCGCAGCCTGCAGAAACCGCGAGGGGGGGGAACGGGTTCGCACCTGAAGCCCTCGATGCCGGTATTCCCGCCCCTGGCCCCGGTTGCGCAAGCCCCCGTACCGGCGGCCCCGGTTGCTGCGGTTCCCCCAGTTGAACCGGCGGGCGAGGTGAATAGCGCCACGATGATGCTGGGCTCTTACGTCAAGCCCCAGGCCTCGCAGGCGGAGCCCATGGCGCCAGAGGCGCCCCCACCGCCGCCACCACCACCACGGGTCGTGGCTCAGCCGCAGGTGCAAGTGCTGCCTCCCGCGCCAGCGCCCCCGCGCGTGGAACCCAAGAAGCCGGCTCCCGCCCCCGCGCCACCACGGGTAAGTCCACCTCCCCCGATGGTAACAAAGCCGGCGACCGCGCCCGGCAAGGAACCACCCAGGATGTCGCCTATGATCATCGTGGCGGTGGTCGTCCTGGTGGTGATCATGGCGGCCGGTGCATTCCTTTTCCTCCACCATCCGTCGTCGGGGGGAAGGGGCGGGACATCGGCGGAAGAGACTCGACTGGAAACGGATGCGAAGGGTTTGCAGGATAAGGGTGATCTGCAAAGCGCCTTGGGTAAATGGCAGGAGTTGGCGGCTAAGAACGGGACCTTGAAGAGCGAGGCCAACAACGCCATCGCGAATGTTACCCAAAGGATCCAGCAGCAGGAGAAGACCTTCTTTGACCAGGCAAAGACCGCCCAGGATGCGAAGAAGTGGGATGATGCCATTGCCCTTTACAACAAGGTTGCCGGAATGAATGGCACGATGAGGGACCAGGCGCTGCAAGCCATCCCCATCGTCAATGCCCTAAAGACAGGAACGGATATTTCCGAGATTGAAAAGGATACGTATAAGCAGGCAACGAGTGCCTTGAAGAAGAAGGATTATAGCCAGGCTCGCGGCCTGTTCCAGCATGTCATCAACTTGAAAGTTCCGGATTCAAGCCTGGCGCCCAAAGCGCAAACGGAATTGGGAGATATTGACCAAATCCTCCAAGCCAAGGTGGAGTTTGATGCCGCGGAGCGAGCCCAGAATGGCGGCGACCTGAAGGGAGCCCTGGCGCAATTTCAGAATATCGCCGGCAAGCCGGGGCCTTATGAGTCGCAAGCCAAGGCGCGCATTCCCAAGCTCAACGACATGATCAATAATGCGGGCGCCCAGCAACAGTTTAATGCCGCCCTCCAGGCGGAGAAGAGCGGCGACCTGCACGGCGCGCTGGGCCAATTCCAGGCCCTCGCGGGCAAGTCCGGACCGATGCAGGCCCAGGCGCAGACCCGCGCGCAACAAGTTGCCCAACTGATTGCCGATGCCAACCGGCCTAAACCTTCACCCACGCCACCGCCGGCGCCGGCTCCCACGCCAGCTCCGACACCACAACCGACACCGGCGCCAGCTCCCACTCCCACGGCGGCGCGTAATGCCACGGTCACGTTAATTCCCACGGGCGATTACGAACGCTGGAATGGACCGGTGACGAAAGGGATGATGCTTCCCAACAATAGTGTTGAAGGCGGCTTGAAGCCCATCAATCTTGCCGTGCCTCCTATCGTGGGCGCACCAGCAGGAGCTTCCGTCATCTTCATTATCAGCATCGACCCCAATGGAAACGTTACTCCGGGGCGAAAAACCGTGGATGATTATGCGTTGGGCCCGCAGGTGATGGCCGCTGCCAAGTCGTGGAAATTCAACCCACCGACGGTAAGAAACAAGCCGGTTTCAACCAGCATCCAAGTCAAGGTTGTGTTCTAGCCCGGATTTCTCCCCACAATTCGGCGTAAACGGCCCAATGATCAGGCAGGCTCCGCCGTCGGCATGGAACCCGGAAAGGGTGCGGCGTGGGACGGAAGTTGGCGGTGCACATAGTACGTGGGGTCTTTAGTCTGCTTCCACAAGGCCGGAAGGATTTCCCGGTAGGCATCCCATAGACCGGAATAAGCGGGGGGAGCGTCATCCTTCATTTCCGCGTGCAGCGCCGGCAGGGCATGATAGGGAACCATCGGGAACATGTGGTGTTCCACGTGATAGTTCATGTTCCAATAGAGGAAGCGGAGAACGGAATTCATATAGACGGTGCGGCAGTTCAGACGATGATCCAGAACGTCTTCGGCCAGGCCGGCGTGCTGGGTGAAGCCAAAAACACTCAGCAACCATGCGCCATAAAAGGAAGGCAACCCGACATAGAGCAGGGGCAGGATGGTGTGCTTGGCAAAGGCCAGGGCAATCACGGCCGCGTAGATCAGGACCCAAATCCGCGCGGTGCGAAAAACCTTCCGGCGCTCGGTCTCGGGAATAAAAGTTGCCTCTTCGGCATCAAGCTTTCCGAAGCAGTGGAGTATCAGCTTGCGAATCTCTCGCGGTCCGCTCTTCAGGCTGAAGAGGCCCAGGACCATTCCCAAAAGATCGGGAGGGCGGGGAGCAGCGATTTCCGGATCGCGTCCCACAATGATGGTATCGGAGTGATGACGCGTGTGGCTCCAGCGCCACACGGTGGGCTGNNCGCAGCACCATGAAGGACGCGATGTTGTAAACGACATCATTCATCCAGGGGGTCTTGAAAGCTGTTCCATGCCCACATTCATGCCAGCGGGAATCGGAGACCGAGCCATAAAGGGTACCGTAGGCCATGAATGCAGGAACACACCACCAGGTGCCCCACGTGCAATAGGCAATGCCTCCGGTAATGATCAGTAGGGAGAACCACATCAGCGTATGGCGAATGGCCGGGCCGTCCCTCCGCTGCATCAACTCCTTCATCCTTTTGCGGGGGATGGGAGAAGCATACCACTCGGCGGAAGCCAGCCCACGCTCCTCGGCACGCCTGGTTTCCTCACCAATAAGGCTGTAATCGCGTCTGCTGATCTCCACGGGCATAGCGCGGAATCCTTTCTTAGAAGCTGAAGTGTACACCAAACTGCATTGTACGGTTGCCGGTGTTTATGTTGCTCTGGCTCAGGAAATCGTAAGCGTCGTTGGTGGTGGTGGCATCAATGGCGTTTTCGGGAATGCCGCCCGTAACCCCGGCGGCGGAAGCATGGGGGGAGAACGCGAATCCCGGCGTCGGTTGGGCGTTGGAGGAGAAGACGTTGCCCAGGAGGTAGCCGGGATTTGGGTGATTGAATACGTCATAGACCTCCCAGCGAAATTCCAGCGTTTTGGCGTCGCCCCAATGGAATTGCTTGAAGAGGGCGAAATCGAAATCGACGATGCCGGGGCCGGCCAGGATATTGCGACCGGCATTTCCTCCTTGGTTCGTCCCCAGGGGAACCTGCACAAAGTGGGCGTTGGCGGGCGAAATGGGGTTCCCACTCCGGTCAATGTATCCGGTGTTGGAGCTGTGCCCGGAGTATTGGACCTGCAAGGGGGGATTCGCGGAGCGGCAAGTGACGTCATCGAGAATAGCGATGCTGCTCAGCGGGGCGGCAGGGTTGCCGATATTGGGGCGGTCGTTGGTGAGCGCTCCATCGCCGTTGGCGTCGGCGCAGGGTCCGGTGGGAACCCCGTTCAAAGCGCTGAAGGGTTGGCCACTCTGCACCGTTCCAATGCCCTTCACATTCCAGCCGCCCAGGATGGCTTTTGCGGCTCGCGAAGAGTTGGGTGAGGGCAGCCCCCAGATTTCGCTAAACACCAAACGGTGACGGCGATCATAGGAGGAATTTCCGCGTTCCGCACCGAGGTCACTCGAAGACTGCGGGAAGGGAGTGATGGCCTCGATCGTGGACAGTCCTTCCGGCGACAGCGTCAGGGAGTGGAGAATGTCGCCTTGCAGGACGCGGACGCCCGGGCCGAATATTTCACTGTCCGTGTCAATCAAGTGGCTATAGGTGTACGACGCCGTGAACGTCAGCGCGCTTCCTTGCAGATGCACGGTGCGGGTGTTCACGGAAGCTTGCAAGGAGTGATAGATGGAGGACCCGGCGTTGGTGACGGCAGTAATGTCGCCGCGGTTGGGGTTAACACGCTGATTCAAACAGTTGGAACTGAATCCGGCCGCCAGACAAGTGGTGTTCCAACCAGTGTAGGGGTTCTGATCCTGGCGCTGATAGAGTTTGGTCCCCTTTGTCCCCACATAATTGACTTCGACCATAATACTGCGGGAAAGTTCCCGCTGGATGCCCGCGGACCAGGTTTGAACATAAGGTGCGGCGAGGTTGGGGGCCACCGTATTCTGCGTCGAGCAATTGACCAGGGGGACCGAACCAGCGGTTATCCGGGAAGTAAAGCTACTGCACCCGGCAACATGAACAGCGTTAACAGCCTGCCAGGTCAGGGGAGAATTGGGATAATCGCCGGTCGCCGGCAGCTCGGCTCCCGTCAGGGCCTCAAGGGCGGCGCCGGAAGGAGTAATAGTAGCCACCGAAGGTGAGATGGGAGCGCTTTGCCACATCAAAAGGGGAATATTGAGCGGCATCTGGTCATACATCAAGGCATAGCCGCCACGCAAGACCATCTTACGATCCGAGCCGGGAGACCATGCGATTCCGACGCGCGGGCCCAAATTACGATCGCCCGTGGGAAGAATGTTTCCCGCGGCAGGGTTCAGCTTCAGGATGCCGTTGATCGGTTGTCCGAAGCGCTCGTAGCGAAGGCCCGCGGTCAGATTTAGATTAGGAAGGACATGAAAATCATCCTGGAAGAAAAAGGCCTCATCAGTCTCGCGCAAGCCCAATTCGCCAGTGCCTTGGCCGGTAATGTCACCGGATGAGTTGGTATTGACGTCCGGGAAAGTTTGCAGGACGGCGATGGCATTGGTGGATACGTCTGGCCCGCCACGACTCCTGCCAGCATTGCCGCGATTACCGGTATCACTTGCCCGGCCGTGGCCGTGGGAAGCTCAACGTATAATTGCAGTGCCGCGGATTTAACCGCCCCACCCACCGCCGCAGGGGCCCCATCGATATCCTACAGTCCCAGCGCGACGGTTACGGATACTCCGAATGCCGCCACCACCACCACTGACCCGGCCAGCACGCGTACGGACACCTTGTGGGTGAACTCGCCTCTCCTGGCCACGCTCAGCCAAACCGGTGACACGCCGGTCATGAATCCCGCTAACCTGCTTCCGGGGGTCTCGGGCCGCAGTTACGGGGTGGTCAATTCAGGTAGCGCTCTGCCCACTTACACGGCCGCGGGCGGCTTGGGTTCGAGAAGCGTAGCGAGGTATGAATGGTGCGTGAACACCGGCAGCGCGTCCCTGCCCGCAGGGCTAACCGGAATTACTGTTGGAGGATCGGGCACGCCCTGCTCTACCTTTGGCCCCACGTTAGTCAACAGCGCGACACTCTCCGCGGCGAACATCACCGCGACGATTACGCCGCCCTCGCAGGCATTCCCCTTTACGGTGCAACTTGACGATACCGGCAACGCCAGCACGCCTTCCAGCGTTGCCAGCAGCACGTCCGCGACCCGCGCGATGAGCGTCGTCATTAATCCCCCCCTGGCGATTCAATTGGCACAGTCAGGAAATGGTGCTTCACCTAACCCCACGAACCTGCTGCCCGGAGTTAATGGTCGAAGCTACGGCACCATCAGTGCAGGCGCCGCCGCCCCCACTTACACGGCCAGCTATGGTTTGGGAGCGGTGGGAGGATACGCGTTCCCGGCGGCCACGCGGGGACCCTTCGGGTCAACTTCCGGTTTTACCTGCTCGACCGCCACCACCAATCCTTACATCTGTTCCGCCAGCGCTGTGGCATTAGCGGGATCGACTAACGCTTATGGGATCAGCTTGACGGTAAGCGATTCCGCCAACGCCGCCGTGTCGCAAGGAACGGCAACGACGACCGCGAATTTGCTGATCAACCCTCAACTCACCGTGTCGACGAATATCTCGCCCACCCCCTGGCCCGACGCCGTCGTTGGCCGCACCTACGGCTATGCTACCAGCGGATGCACAGGGGGGGGAGCTTGCACCGCCATGATTTATACGGCGGCGGGCGGACTGGGGGCGGTGGGAGGGTATACATTCCCGACTACCAGTAACTTCCCGGCTCCTATCGGTTGCACCCTTACCAGCCCCACCCTGACGTGTTTAGCCAGTAGCAACATCAGCGCGACGGCTGCCACTTACCATCCGACGGTCACGGCGGTGGACGTTGCCAACGCCGCCACGACGGTTGCCAACACCACGACGGACCCGGGGAGCATCCGCCCCGGCACGGATACTCTGATCGTCGATGCCCCCTTGTCTGTCCGGTTAACCCAGGCCACTTCCGGCAGCACTACGGCCACGAACCCGACGAACCTTCTGGCCGCGGTGGCGGGGCGCACTTACGGCACACCCACCGGCACTCCCACTTATAACGCGGCGGGCGGCTTGGGAGCGACCACGGTTGCAGACTATGAATGGTGCGTGAAGTCGGGGTCCCTACCCTTGGGCCTGGTGGGAATTGGCACGAGTTGTTCCTCCTACACCACCACGGGGGCGGCGATGGAGACCCTCTCCGCCAATCCGATTGGATCCGGCGTGACCCCCGGCCTTTTCTCCTTCAGCGTGGAAGTGGATGACACCGGCAACACCGCCACACCGAGTAGCGTTGCCAGCGCGACTTCAGCGACCCGAGGTACCCAGTTGCAGGTCATCCCCCCCTGTCGGTCGGGACCAACCTCTCCAGTCCCTTCCCGGACGCGGTGGTAGGCCGCACCTATGGTTTGACCGGGGTTTGTTCTGGCGGTGCGTGCACCCCGATTATCTTCACCGCTTCTAACGGTCTCGGGCCTTACTCCTATAGCGCGATTACCAACAGCAATTCGGCGGGATCGAACCTGTGGCCCACCGGCTTCACCTGCTCCCCGGCGGCGCCAACAAATTCCTCCACATATACCTGTTTGGCATCTACAAAAGTCGCCAACACCGTAACCCCCAGCCCCTTTGGTCCTGGGGCAACTGTTACCGACACCGGCAATTATGCCACCCCGGCCGGCAACGGCAGCACGAACGGGACCCTTAACTGTCCTTGAGGTAAGCCACTG
>PLWR01000464.1 GCA_003165615.1 Acidobacteriota bacterium
TTAACAGTTCACAGTTAACAGTCTTAAGGGCGGAAAGTCTCTACCGCTTTCGACTCACCAAGCCGTTAAGGAGTCGACAGGCGAAGGGTGAAAGTCGGGAGGCAGACAGGGCCGCTGCCCTTTGGACTTTTGACGTTAGACTTTTCGGATTCTTGAGTCTCGACTCTCGACTTGCCTTACGGAATGGAGGTGACGTATATAGCCGACCCACCCTCGGAGGCGCCGGGCGCGATGAAGGCCTCAGTTTGTTGAGAATCGCCCGCCAAAGAAAGAATGGGCTTTCCCGGCGCGGCTTGGACTATGGGTGAGAACTCCTCCGCTGAAGTCAGGCGCGTGACTTGCCCATCGCAGAAGCAATAGAGCCCAAGGTCATCGGGTGAATCGAGGGGTGTGGCGGCAAAGATAATGTTCCCTCGCGCGGAAGTGGTCTGACCCTCGATCTGCCCCAGGGGTTTGACCTCCGGGGCGCCCGCGCTATGCCTGGCCATCATCGGCTGGGAAGGGTCGCCGGGCAAGAGCGCTGTCTGCACGTTTCCACCCTCCATGATGACTAGAACCATTTGGACCGGCGCCTGGCCCGCACGCGGAGCAAGAATCTGAATGGCTTCTGCCGGATCGGGTGGAGCTTTGAGCTCCTGAAAACTGCGAATCGCTACGGCGCGGAAGAACTGCTCGATGGCCGCCTCCGGGGGAGTGCCGTGGAGAACCAGCGCCGCTTCATCGTGGCTGAAGAAGATGGGCTCGAACAGGTCTTTAGGTGCTGGAGAGACACCGGACGGAAATTCCAACCTGCGAAGCTCGCGCGGAGTCCATAGGAATAAGCCCGAACCCGGATTTTTCCCGCCCCAACGCGCGCCGAACAAGATGGTCCCTTGCGGGTTGATTAACGGCGCTGAGAATTCGAGGAAGGCAGCGTCCGGAATTCCCGGCAGGCTGTCCGCACTCGTCACCAGGGCCCTGGCGCCTGTTCCATCCACGCGGATGATGGCGCTGCTTGCATTCCCCTCTGCGTCCTTAAGCTCGGCTGCAAAGCAAATCACCCCCGCGTCATTAAGGCTGGGCGCGCTGAACGAATCGTAGGACGTCTTAAGGATCGGCGCTTGCAGACCCTGAAAGGCCACCACAGAAAAACTGACGCCGCTGGACTTGACCACAGCCCGCAGCTCATTTCGCGGACTCCGCAGGGATGAAAGGAAGACGGCCTCCCGGTTGTCATTCATTGCCAAGTTAGAGAACGGCCCGAAGGAAAAGCCCGTGTGTCCCGGCACGCCGGACCCGGCGGCCAGCAGCAGGCGCGTGTTCGATTGGGCAGACAATCGCGAAGATAAGCCCAGCCAAAGATTCAGGGCGACAACGGAGAACACCAGACATCTTTCCACTCGGCTCATGAGGTCGCACCTGCTTGGCAAAATGGAATGGAAACCTCGCGCGCGGCCATCTCAGGATTCAGGCGGGTTGAAGGCTCGCTTCTTCCCTCTGGACCTCTTTGCGACATCGGATGGAGCGCCCGGGGCAAGCGGATCTGCTTCATTCACTTTGACCATGGCCGCTGCTTCGTCCGGCGCAATGACGAAGAGTTGCGAGAACTTAACCTCGTCCAGGATCTTCTGAACGTGTGCATTAATATTCGCCAAAACCATTCGCGTGCCGGCATTTTGAGACGTCACACGGGCCCCCGCAAGAAAACCCAGGCCCGTCGAGTCAATATATGGGACATCGGCAAAATCAATGATAAGTTTACTCGTCCCCGCGTCGATCAAGTCTTTCACCTTTTGTCGCAGGTAGGGGCCATCACTGCCGGCCAGGAATTTTCCACTCAAACTCACAATGGCAATATCATTGGCGAAACGGGCCGTAATTCGCACGGTTGCACCTCGCTGCGGAACCGCTCAAGAATCCACACGCTCTTGAGCTTTCCGCCGATTCTCTTATTCCGGCAAGGCTGTTCGAGAATCGGCGTTCCAAAATAGAAAGGCAAGACTGCAAAGGGTATGCTACGGGAGGGGGAGAAGGCTTGTCAAGTTTCGCACAAATTTGCCCAGGTCCCGGAGGGTCATTGCCAGGTGTTTGAACTGCCGAAGGGGCAGTGCGTTGGCGCCGTCCGACAGGGCCTGCTTGGGGTGGTTGTGGACTTCCATGAAAAGGCCATCTACTCCCGCCGCCACTCCCGCCCGCGCCAGGGTGTTGATAAATTGCGGCTGCCCACCGCTTTGGTGGCCTTCGCCGCCCGGCAATTGCAAGGCGTGGGTCACGTCAAGGATGACGGGGAATCCAAAATCCTTCATAACGGCGAGGCCCCGAATGTCGACGACCAGGTTGTTATAGCCGAACGTGCTCCCTCTCTCGGTCACCAGGATTCGGTGGTTGCCTTGGCTCGTGACCTTGTCAAGGGCATGACGAACATCCCAGGGCGAGAGGAATTGCCCCTTCTTGATATTCACCACGGCGCCCGACCGGCCTGCTTCGAGCAACAGATCGGTCTGACGACAAAGGAACGCCGGAATTTGGATGACGTCGCAAACTTCCGCAGCCGGGTTAATCTGCTCTGGCTCGTGCACGTCAGTCAGTACGGGTATCCCAAACTCCCTTTTGACACGCGCCAGTATCCGAAGTCCCTGCTCCAAACCAGGGCCGCGATAGGAATGCAGCGAGGTGCGGTTGGCCTTGTCGAAGGAAGCCTTGAAGATAAAGGGAATGCGGAGATCGCGCGCCATCGTGGATAGCCGCTCGGCCATCATCAGCGTATGTCGCTCACTCTCGATGACGCACGGCCCGGCGATTACAAAGAGTGGGTGGCCGGTTCCCAGCCTCAGTTTCCCGACAGGAACCACGTACCCCATTGTTCACTCACTCCTGGCCAATCAGAATTGCGGACCGGTCGCGTCCTGAGCTGAAAATACGCCATCCGCAACCGCTTCCGGGGCGGTCACCTTAGGCTCTTCCGTCAATAAAGAGCTTGCGAATGACCCCAACCTACTTCGGCGATACTGATAGGCCGCGCCGATGAATGCTTTGAATAGGGGGTGAGGCTCGAGGGGACGCGACTTGAATTCGGGATGAAACTGGCAACCCAGGAACCACGGGTGGTCGCGGACTTCAACGATCTCCACGTAGGTCCCGTCCGGGGTCTCACCCACCAGATCCAACCCGTGGGCTACCAGGATTTCCTCATATTCGCGGTTGAATTCGTAGCGATGGCGGTGGCGCTCGGAAATCTCGAGCTGCCCGTAGGCCTGATGGGCAAAAGAACCAGGCTTGACCCGAGCGGTCCAAGCTCCCAAGCGCATGGTTCCACCAAGCTCATCTATGCCTCGCAAATCACGAAGTTTGTATATGACGCGGTGCGGCGTACAGGGGTCAAACTCTGAACTATCCGCGCCTGTCAAACCGCAGACATTGCGCGCGAATTCAATTACCGCGCACTGCATGCCCAGGCAAATACCGAAATAGGGCACCTTGCGTTGGCGGGCGAATTGGATGCCTCGCAACATACCCAGGATTCCTCGTTTGCCAAAACCACCCGGGACCAAGATGCCGTCCAGCTCTTGCAGTTTCCCTTCCCAGCTTTCACCCTCCAGTCCCTCCGCTTCCACCCAAACCTTGTTCAGCTTCAAGTCATGGGCAATACTGCCGTGGACCAGGGCTTCGTTCAAGCTCTTGTAAGAGTCCTGGTAGCCGACGTACTTGCCCACGATACCGATGGTTACCTCGTCCTGCGGATGGCGGATCCGGTCCACAAGGTCTATCCACGGCTGGACGTTGCGCTCGCCGGTCTTCAGGTTCAAGCACCGCAGAACCTGGGAATCCAGCCCCTCTTTCCCCAGAACCAACGGGACTTCGTAGATGTTATCCACGTCTTTCGCGGTAATGACGGCATCTTCCGAAACGCTACAGAAGAGGGCGATCTTGCCTTTAATCTCGGCAGAAAGAAAGCGGTCCGTGCGGCAAAGGAGGATGTCCGGCTGAATGCCGATCTCTCGCAATTCCTTTACAGAATGTTGTGTGGGCTTGGTCTTTTGTTCGCCTGAAGCTTGTATATAGGGTACGAGCGTCAAATGCACGAAGACCACATTTTCCCGGCCCAGTTCCTGCCGCATCTGACGAATAGCCTCGAGGAAGGGGAGCGATTCAATGTCGCCCACGGTTCCGCCCACTTCCACGATCACCACATCGACGTCATTCGAGACCCTCTTGATGGCAGCCTTGATTTCGTTGGTAACGTGGGGAATGACTTGAACCGTCTGCCCCAGGTAATCGCCACGCCGCTCCTTCGTGATAATGATCTCGTAGATCCGTCCCGCAGTGCAATTGTTGTCGCGCCGCGTCCGGACATGGCTGAAACGCTCATAGTGACCAAGGTCAAGGTCGGTTTCGGCGCCGTCATCGGTGACGAAGACTTCGCCATGTTGAAACGGGCTCATCGTCCCAGGATCAACATTCAAGTAAGGGTCCAATTTCAAGAACGACACCTTAAGTCCCCGCCCCTCGAGCAAACACCCAATCGAGGCTGAGGCAAGGCCTTTACCCAGCGAACTGACTACACCGCCAGTCACAAAGATGTATTTGGCGCCCATGGGCCTCCTTGAGATTGCCTAACGGGTTGGCGGTTTCCCAACCAGCGCTTGAAGTCTTGCGCCCGTAATGCACGTTAATGCACGGGGCTCCCCAGTCAGGTCATTTGTACCGAAGTAAACGTTCGTCGGAAGGAATCGGTACGGTCAATTATCCAGTCACCCTCACGGTTTGTCAACGACAAATACCCACCACAGAACCAGGACGACCAGTTCTTTGACAAACCCCGCTAAAACTCCCGCATTTTATGTTCCGCCCCTGCATCTGGGAACCGGAAACACGAACTGTGCTAGAATATTAGCGTTGACGGACCGTGTAGGGTCGCACGGTTAGGATAAAGCCGGGGGCGGGCTGCCACTTGTCTGCGGGGGGCCGCGAGAATGAAAACATTTTCCATGCGCCGAGTTTCCCGACTCTGGGTTCTGAGTTTCGCCGCAACGAGCATTTTGGGAGTTGCCGCCTCCCCCAGAACCGCAGATGAACACAGCGCACAGCAACCCCCCGGCGACGCACAATCTTCACCCATCACCATCCGCAAACCAGACATCCACGTCGCACCCTTGCAGGTGGACGTCAACATGGTGGTGGTCAATGTGACGGTTACCGACCCATTCGACCGGATTGTGACCGGGCTCGAGCAGAGCAACTTTCAGGTGTTTGACGAAAAAGTCGAACAGAAGATCGAAGCCTTTTCTACCGAAGACGCACCCATCTCGGTCGGCTTGATTTTTGATAGCAGCGGCTCCATGAGCGACAAGATCCAGAAATCCAAGGAAGCAGCCTTACAGTTTTTCAGGACATCTAATCCCCAGGATGAGTTTATGCTCGTCAGCTTTTCAGACCGGCCGGACATGATTTCGGGGTTCACCGCCAAGTACGAGAATTTGCAAGACCGGCTGTTGACAGTAAAATCGGGGGGGAGGACGGCACTTCTGGACGCGATTTATCTGGGTTTGAGTGGCATGAAGAAGGCCACCACGAACCGTCGAGCCCTGCTGGTCATCTCCGATGGGGGAGACAACCACAGCCGCTACACGGAAAATGATATCAAAAAGGCGGTAAAGGAATCCGACGTGCAGATTTACGCCGTGGGCATTTTCGAGCCCATGTCATCCCGGGCCCGCACGACCGAAGAAGCCGGCGGCCCTGGTTTGCTCGCGGAACTCGCGGAAGTTTCGGGCGGCCGCATGTTTAGCGTTGAAAATACCAATGAATTACCCGATATTGCGGAGAAAATCTCGATTGAACTGCGCAACCAATACGTGCTGGGCTATAAGCCATCGAACCTGATTCGCGATGGCCGCTGGCGGCGCATCAAGGTCAAGCTGAACCCTCCCAAAGGCTTGCCGCCTCTTCAGATTTACGCTCGAACTGGCTACTATGCACCGACTCAATGATCTGCATCGTCTAAACTTACTCGCCCGGAGTGGATTCCGTGCCCTCCTGTTGTGCTTGCCCCTCGTCCTGTGCGCGCAAACACCGCAGCCGGCGAATCCCCACACGCCTCCCGTGGAGAAAAAAGGCAAGGAATATACCATCGTCGTGGACGTCAACGAGGTCGTTCTGCACGCCACGGTACTCGACAAAAAAGGCCGCATCATCAACGATCTCAAGCAGGACGACTTCCATATCTATGAGGACGGCGCGCCCCAGACCGTGAGCCACTTCGCTCATGCGGATGTCCCCGTGACCATGGGCATTGTCATTGACGACAGCGGCAGCATGAAAGATAAGCGCCAGGCGGTGAACGCGGCGGCGGTTATTTTCGCCAAGACTTCCAATCCCCAGGATCAGGTCTTTGTGGTGAATTTTAACGACGTCTATTACCTCGATACCCCCGGAGACTTCGCGAGTACCATTGAGGACCTGAAGTCAGCGCTCGACAAGATTGATTCCCGTGGCGGCACGGCGCTGCGCGACGCCGTTATCGCTTCACTGGATCACGTCAAATTGGGGAATCGCGACAAGAAGGTTCTGTTGGNNTACCGATGGCGACGACAATGCCAGCCTGTTGAACGCCCGCTCCGCGGTGCAGCGCGCCAAGAAAGCCGGAATCCCCGTTTACGCGATCGCGGAAGGGGATGCCTTGAAGAGCAAACCACTGCTGACAGTGATCAAAGAAATCGCGGAAACGACTGGTGCGAAGTTCCATGAGGCTCACAGAACTTCCGAAATCAATGGAATCTTCCAGGATATTTCGGGCGATCTGGGCCACACTTACCTGTTGGCTTATAAACCACCGCCCAACGCGGACGCGAAATGGCGAACCATCGAACTAGCCATTTTGGGAATGAAGGGCGTCAAGATCCGGGCAAAGGAAGGCTACCTGCCGGAGTGAGGGCGGGCCTGACTTGAAGGGAGCGGTTTCAGGCGCTGGTATACGCACCTTCACGCCTGCTCGAAAGGAACCTTGTCTCCCCAGAANNNCGGCAGGGCGGCGGCGAAGAGATCGGCGACCAGCGGGTAATGGGTGCAGCCGAGGATGACGCACTCGGGGGCGGCGTTAAGATTTCCCAACAGGGTGGTTACGTAGCGGTCAACGAGTGAGTGCAAGTGGGGGCGAGCGAGTCCGCGTTCGATGGAGCCGGCCAACTCAGGACAGGCTTGCTGCACGACTGTAATATCGGGCCGGCGCTTGCGGATCTCGATGGGGTAGCAGCCGGTCTCGACAGTGCGGCGGGTCGCAAAAACCGCTACGGTGCTGGAGGGTCTGGTTTGTTGCAGGGTGGCCGCCTCAATGGTGGGTACGACGATGCCGATGACGTTGCGCGCGACGCCATCGTCGCGCCGCCGCACGGGCAGCCACTGCTGCTGAATCCAGCGCAGCGCTACCGTGGAGGCGGTGTTGCAGGCGACCACGGCAAGCGTACAGCCCTCCGCGAACAAGCGTTCCAGAGCCGCGCAGGTCAGG
>PLWR01000659.1 GCA_003165615.1 Acidobacteriota bacterium
CGACAACAACCCTGAACCGTCACATGCGGCGAGGCCCAAGGGGGGAATCAGACCACCATCAAACAGTATGCCGTGGTGGTTTGGGACCACGACCGCAAGAACGTTCTGGCCATTGCTTTTACTCCCCTGGTCTTCATCAACCCAGCGGGAGTGGTGGCGCCCCGGCCCTATCCGGCGCAATACATTTACCCCAGCCTGGATGCGGTGAATACCTCGAACTATCGGCATTTTCACGCCGAGCCCTTGGGAGCAAGCGCCATTCGGTTTGATACCCACCACACCCAGTTCCCGTCCGGAGCCGAAGCCAACGTAAAGTTCTCGCTCGACAATCCCTCGGATGCCGCGTGGCGCCAAGTTACGGTGCGGGCCAAGCTACTGGAGCCGGACGGAAAGGAGCAGGCGAATCAGGTGGTGGCGGAACGAGTTGACTTGAACCCGCACGGCGCCAAGCTGTCGCAGGAAATGAAATTCCCGCTTCCGCCCGGGGTGAGGGGGATTTTCCACGCCGAGGTGGAGATAACCGATACCTCCGGTCAGATACTGGCCACCAACATACTGGAGCTCGGCGTCAATCCGCTACCCAAATCCGTGCTGTTGTTTTGCGCGCACGAGGACGACGATGGAACCCAGATGGGCTTCCTTCGCTCCCTCGTGGAAAATCAGGTTCCACTCCACATCGTCTATTTCACCAGCGGCGATGCGGGTGGTTGCGACCGGTACTTCCAGCACTCCTGTGGACCGGCCGAGGCGTTGAATTTTGGAGCCATTCGCATGCAGGAAGCGCGCGCGGCGATGGGCCACCTGGGCGTACCGCCAGAAAATATTTTCTTTCTGGGATTGCCCGATGGCGGCTCGGGGAAAATCTGGTATGGCCATCCGAACTCACGCGATCCCTACCTTGCCGTGCTTTTGGCCTGTGACCATGCCCCGTACGAAGGCCTCTTGCGGCCCAATCTCGCCTTCGCGCGTGATGCGGTCGTGGATGCCACGGAGGAGATCATCAGGAAATTTCAGCCCGCGGTCATCTTCACTGCGCACCCCCAGGCAGAAGGCGCCATCGATCACATCGTCAACAACTTCTTCGTGGTGAAAGCGCTTCAGGAGCTGTTGCGCGCCGGCGCCATCTCCCCCGACTTGGAAGTTCGAGTGGACCGCATCTTTGACCTTAAGGGTCATCCCGCCACCCCTTACCGTTATGAAGACGACGAGTTCTATGTCTCCGGTGAAGCCATGGCGCTGGCGCAGGAGGCGGGGTGGTTCTACCAGTCGCAGGGAGGCAACCGCGAAGAAGGAAATTTGCGCACCTGGAATCAACTCCAGCGCAGCGAAGGTTACCGCAAGGTGTTAGACTGGAAGGAGCACGAAGGCTGGAACGAGAAAGAGTGAAGGATGGAAACACCAAGCGAGTGGGCGAAAAGGTTCAACCAGCAAAAGGCGCACGACGAGGCGGACTTGCCCAAACCCGAAACCGCGGCGGCCGATAGTTCTGCTTCGGTTGCGGAATTCCCCAGCGAGCCGTTTCAATGTCCGGCGTGCGGCCAATTGCTTGCCCCCGCCTGCCGGGTTTGCGTGGCGTGCAAGCACATCATTGACCCGGCGGAGATTGGCCGGACGCTCGAGGTGGTGTCGCCTGCGGCGAGCGCGCCGAGCGCCGAACCCCGGCCGCAACGAGTGCCTTATCCCTGGCGCATCTTCTTTGCGGTCCTGGGGATCGCGCTCTTACTTGGCCTCCTCTATTCAACCGCCATCTCCTTTGGGCTCCTGAAGGAAAATCAGGCTGAGTTGGGATTGCGCTCCGCACCCATTTTTGCGGGTGGCTGGGTGTTCTTCGACGCCCTTCGTCGGCGCATCCCACGGCCTTTACGCTGGGCCGTGGGTACGATGCTGCTGCTCATCGTGGTTTTTCCATGGTACCTGGCTCGCAGAAAAGCGCCACAGGCAACCGTGCCGTTTATAGAAGCGGAAGTTGGGCCGGTGACTCGGATACTACTTATTGCCGTGCTTTTGTTCTTCCTGATCAGTTTGATTTTCTACATCGTGCAGGGACCGCAACCCGGTTCCTCGCCAACTCCCCCTCTCAAATTCGAAAAGAGCGGCAACGGTTCCCATGCCCGAATGACCTACTTTCGCCCCTGGAGAGAGGCTGGCGACGGACGGACCTCTGACGCGAGCTCAAATCCAAGGCGGGGCATAAGAGGTGCTCAGGCGGAAATCAGCGCGCCATCCGACGCCTGGCAAACGTAAATCTCGGCCTTGAGCCCCAGCGCATTTTCATAGCCCCTGGCCACGGCTTGCGCAAAACTCTTCGCGGCCTCGGCGCGCACCAGGTTGACAGTGCATCCACCGAAGCCCGCCCCTGTCATGCGCGCCCCCAAAACACCGGGCTGCTGGCGTGCCAATTCCACCAGCGTGTCCAGTTCCTTGCAGCTCACTTCATAATCGTCACGCAAGCTCGCGTGCGACGCATTCATCAGCTCGCCAAAGCGCTCCAGTTCGCCGTTTTCAAGAACGTTGACGGCTTCGAGTACACGCTGGTTTTCCGATACCACGTGGTGGGCGCGCCGCCAGAGCAAATTATCCAGTGTGCCCCGCGCCGCCTGGAGGTCGGAAAGTTGCACATCGCGAAGCGACTTCACCGCCCGGCCGGTGGCGGCGATTTTCGCCACAGCCTCACGGCATTGCTTCAGCCGAACCTCGTATTCGGATTGCGCCAGCGCGCGCTTCACGCCGGAGTTGCAGACCACAATCTTGACACCGGCCCGCAGCGGCACGTGGCGATAGGTGAGATCGCGACAATCAAGAAACAGCGCGTGGTCCCGGTGGCCGAGCGCCGAGATGAATTGATCCATGATTCCACAGGGCACGCCGACAAACTCATTCTCCGCGCGCCGCGCCAGCTTAACGGCATAGACAGGATCAAGCCCCAAGCCCAGGAGTTTGTTCCAAAACGCCGTCGCGCCCACTTCCACTGCCGCGGAAGAACTCAACCCTGCTTCCCGCGGGACGTCTCCCCCAAAGGCAATGTCAGCGCCGGTGAGGCGATGGCCATCCGCCTCCAGGAATTTCGATACCCCGCGGAGAAAATTGCTCCAAGTGTTCTTGCTGTCCTTTTGAATGTCGTCCAGGTCAATGTCAACGGAGGCTTTGAAGTCGTCGGAGTAAATACGCACAAGGCGGTCCGCACGGCGGCGCCCCGCATAAGTGATTGCCCGGTCGATGGCAGCGGGCAGCACAAACCCATCGTTGTAATCTGTGTGCTCGCCAATCAGATTCACCCGCCCAGGCGCGCGCACCATAACCTCCGGTAGCGAACCAAAGATCCGTTGGAAGACCTCATCAATCATGACAATACCCTCTTTGAATTCACCACCCTCGCCCCTTTGGGGGAGAGGGAAGCAAGATCACATAAATGTTCGCGTTAGAAGTCTTCGGGCAGTTCGCGGGCATAAAAGCAACACACAATCGACCTGCTGCCCGCCGCCAAAATCAGCATCGCCATTCCCCTCCACGCGTCGACGCATACTTTCCGCGCGGCGTGCCAAGAGTATACGCGAGACTGCGCGGCGCGTAGTGTTGATTTTGGAGTCCACATCCGATGACACGCGCCATGGCGGTGGAAATGGTTCCGCTGGGAATCCGGGTAAGCAGCATCAGCCCGAGCTATTATGAATTGCCTGCGGGGCGGGGTTGGGGTGTGGAGGTGGACGAGTCAACGATTGCCGCGCATCCCGAAGACCCCAACGCCAAACTGAATATGTTCAGCATGGGCGGGGAACAGAAGATGTGCAACTAGGCAAGATGCGGTGAGATGAAACGGCACGGCAGATCACGCCTTGCGAAAATTGAACCGGCCTTTGGCAATCGGCGTCCCCACCACTTCAATTCTCTTCAAATCGCGAGATCCCACGCCGAGCCCTTCCGCCAAAGCCAAGGTATTGTCAGAAGTCTCAAAGGGCGGCGTGCCGCGATCCGACATGGGATCAAAACCCATGAGCGCCATGCAAACCGCATCAGTATTGACGCAGTTGGTTCCCGCCACCAGCAATCCCGGTTTGACCACCTGGCAATGGGGGATCCAGGGGCCCTCCCCGCCGGAAATCGTTTGGATGCCATCAATGATGCTGAGATGCACGGGCCGCGCCGCCACCAGATCAGCCACCACGCGAGGCACGCGGTAGCCGCCATCTTTGGGACCGTTGGGATTAATCATCTGCGGGGCGCTCTTGGAAGGCTCGCGGCTGCCGGCATGAAAAGGGCCGCGACCGCCCATGGGAAGCAGGCTCGGCTCATCCGCAGGAGATTTGTCGCCGTAGATCGTGCAGGGAGTCGCGCCGAAGCAGTTCTTCATGGAAAGGGTAACGCCGGCGGTAAAGTGCTCCTTCAATTTCGCCAGCGACACGAAGACGTCGCAGTCTTCATACGAATGGTTCAGATCGTAGCCCTTGTACATCAAGGCATTTCCCGGAACCATGAAGCGCACATACTTTTTTCCATATCCCAGGAAGTTGGTGTTCTCAAACTCCACCTTGGTTCCCAGGTTCTCAAAGTCTCGCGGCTCCCAGCCGGCTGCCAGCATGAATTCTTCCAGCGGTTCCGCCGAATTCATGGGGGCCTCCAACAGGCGAACCCGCCGGGCTCCAGCCTTGGCGAGCAGGCGAATGGTCGAGCCGACCACGTCCGGATGCACCCAATAAGTATCACCCTGGCGGAAATGGTCCAACCGTTCATAGGACACGCCGGTGAGATTGAGCTTAACGGCAACGGTCTTTCCCCCCACCAGTTTGTCCAGCCCGCCAAGCTGGTCGAACATCGTGGCCATGGTCGCGCTCACGCCGGGTCCGTACTCGTGGCACATTCCAACGGCGACGCGGCCCACGGGAGCCGTGTCTGCCAATAGTGAAAAGGGACGAGCCGCCAACATGCCTGCCGCCACGCCCATTGCGCCCAGGAATTTTCTGCGTGAACAATAAGTTGTCATCGGTCCTATACCTCGATTTCCAGCGCACAGCTAACTGTGATCGTGGGGAGTCCGAAATCCGTTCCGGGTGCGGCGGCCACGCCTTTGACGGTTTGCACCTCTTTGGTTCCGCAATTCCAGAACCGGGCCGCGTGGGCTCGCGTGTTCGCCCAAAGCGTAACGAAGGTGGCGGGGGCCGCGGAATAATTCAAGATTTGCACCAGCCGTTGTCGGCGAACCGGGTCGAAACTGCAATGGCAGTTCGTGGTCGCCGGGTTGTACAAGCGCGCCAAGTCGTTCCTCCGGCTCACCAGCAGTTGGGTATCCAACGCCACCTGATACGGATCCTGAAATCCTTCGTTCGGCACCGCTATTTGCCCCTGCCCGATATTATACACTTGGTAGTCAATCGAAGGATCTCTTCTTGTGGGCTTCACTCCCGCCGGGCCCCAGTAGGTGGGAGCAATCAGCAGTCCTCCCTGCCGGACAAAGGTCAGTGACCCGGCAGTCTGATCGGCGCTGGGCGCGTCCTTATCGAGCCACAAAAGCGCCTTCACTCCGGGCATGGGCGCAAGAAGCGCTTTCGATCTCTCCATGAGCTTGTACTGAACATGGCGGCGATTCAGGAGGTTTAGCGTCTCCCCGCTTATGAATGCGTTGTCGCCATGGAAGTCAGAAATAACTGTCAGGATGCCTTGCGATTTGTACCCTTTCCACTGCGAATGGGATTCAAAGAAGGCGAGCGTTTCACAAGTCTTGCTCCAAGCCGCCGTGGCTTGGGGAATCCCTTTCAAGAGCGCGTCAAGCATCTTGTTGTCCAGGGAAATGACCCAACGGCTACCGTAAACTTCACTGTCAGAAACGGCCAGGGTGTAGTTCGCGGGATGGGCGACGGTGGATTCCTCGGGAGGATCAAAGTCCAGCCAAATGGTTTTTCCGGGAGCCAGCTCGGCCGCCAGCAATGAAAACCAGGCGTTCGAGTTCACCCAGGGGACACCGGTGGGACCGGCGACGGCGGTGTCTCCCTTCATGGAGTCCATCCGCACGCCGGGCCATTCATTGTCCGATACACTGAAGATGGGCGTGGCCGCGTCCCACGCAACTTTGTCGCGCGAGGATTGCAGGATGACCGGAAGATCCAAGGCTTGGCCAGCGGGTTCCACGAGCATCACGGCGGAGAGGCCCGCGGCCTTGGCGGATGCCGCCGCGGCAGCGACGTCCTTCGTGGCCACTTTCCCCACGAAGCTGATTCCCTTCCCCCGGCCGGCTTCCATGAGAGGCTTTAATGCCTCCTGCTGAGCTGCGTCCTCGGGCGCGCCGTCGGCCCACTCCACCACCAGACAGTTGATGGGCGTTCCCTTGAGGATGTCCAGCGCGGCAGGCTGCGCCCAGGCATCGAGCGTCTCCTTAAGTCCCGCCTCCGGGCTCTTCCCTTTGCTTCGCCGTGCCCATTCCAAGGGCCCACACGGCCACTTCATCGGTACCCATTTCGGATCTAAGTTCATAGGTGATCACTCTTCCCGCTTCTTCACGACACCCTCGGAAGCAAAGCTATAAAACCATTGTACTCATCAAGATCACATCGGCGAAATTACGGTAAAGGTTGGTAGACACCAAAGTCAAGACGATAGTTTGTCCTAGAAATTGTTGACGGCTTTCACCGTCCCTTCCTTCACATTGGCGTCAACGACGAAGGGCTTTGCGGCGTCATGCAATTCGTTGCCGACCAGATAGATCTTCTTGCTCGTGGGGCCCTTCACATGCAGAAAGACCTGCGTTCCGGCCCGGGCCCGGGAGTTGCAGATGGTGGCATCTTCCACTTTATTGAGAACCACCGCGGGAATATCGGTCTGCGGCTTCGCCGGCCCGCCAACGAAGTTCTCCACTTGCAATCCATTCACGTCTTCAAAGGAGAGAGCGCTTTGCCATTTCTCCCACGCGGGCTTCTCCCAATTCACTTCCACGTCTTTCACCTTCACGTTTCTGGCATACTGAAAATACATGGCGTGAATCGACTTGTCGTACGGGGATTCGGGATTGGTGGAGATGAACAGCTTGACGTTCTCCAGGCTGATGTCATCGAGCCAGCTTGTGGGGTGCCCGGTAATCAGGCATGTTCCCTGGCCATGCGCAATGACGTTGCGAATAATCACGTGGCGAATCGAGCCCGCGTGCTCATTCGGTTCCGGATGCCCGCTTTGCTCCTCCTGCGTCTCGATCATAAAGTAAATGGGGTCGCCATCACCCCACCAGAACCAGTCGAAGCGATGGCAGTTCACCACCAGATTCGATAACACCACATTTTCGACGTAACCCCCCATCGTGACCATAAACGCAATGCCGCGATTGGAGTCGGTGATCACGCAGTTGTCCACGGTCACATTGCGGACGCAGTTTATATTGCAATCGCAGAACTTCAATGCGGCGGAAGCTGAGGTCAACCGGCAATTCGTAACCGTGATGTTTTCACAGGGCAGTGCCGGGCCCGAAATATTATAGGAATAGAGCACGATGGAGTCATCGCCGGTCTCGATGGTGCAATTGGAGATGCGCACGTCCTTGCAACCGTCGGGGTCAATGCCGTCGGCCCAAACCGCCTCATAGGGATTGGTGTAGATATAGACGCCGTCGATCACCAGCCGTTCGCAGGCGTATGGATAGATGGTCCAACTGGGCGAATGCAGGAAGGAAAGACCGGCAATCTTCACGTCCTTGCAGCGGCGCATGTGAACCATGTGCGGGTTCGTAAGCCCCGTCGGATAGGGACGCATCAGTTGCTTGCCGCGGGCGTCTGACCACGCCTGTGCCAGAACGCGGTTGATATCGATGTCGTGATAGTGCTCCTCATTCTTCTTCCACCGGTACTGCGCCTGGCCGTCCACCGTCCCCCGCCCTTCGATGGTGATATTTTGCGCGTCTTCCGCGTAGAACAACGTGGGCATATCGAAGCGGGCGGGGTCTGTGGACGCGTACAGCGTGGCCCCCGCTTCAACAAAAAATCGCACGTGACTGCGCAGGTGGATGGTTCCCGAGGTGTATTCGCCGGGCGGAACATAAACCGTCCCCCCACCGGCCTTCGCGCAGGCCTCCACGGCGTTCTGGATCGACTTCTGGGCGTCGTCCGCCTTGTTTCCCGTCGCGCCGTAATTCTTCACATTGAAGACTTGAACGCCCTCTTCAGCACGCAAGAGGGGTGTGAATAGCAGAACGACTAAAGCAAGGTTTGCCCAACAAAGCATCCTGGCAGTTTGGCGTCGCATGATTGAGCCTCCAAGGGAGAGTAATTCAAAGCGCAGAATTATAACATTGACCCGGACTCTCAGAGTGAAGTGGCTCCTCACCGGGCGTGATGCAGGGGCGGGACGGTCGCTACTTAGCGTCGGCGCCTGCCTTGAGCCCCAAAGGGGGGTCAGCAGCATGGGCAGGGCACGCCCTGCCCCTACCTCACCACCATGCGCGCAGCGGGGATGATTTGGACCGGCCCCAGCAGGCCCGATTCCATCAGCGGATCGTCCTTGGACCAGAGTTTCCAAGCGGCGAACGTCACATGTCCCGTGGGGCTGGGCTTCCCGTCCAACAGCCACTTGGGCCAGCGCTCCAGAATGGCTCCGTGAGTGGGCGGCACCGGAACGCCGGGGGCGAAGGATTTCGACCAATCGGCGTCCGGCGGCAGCATATCGTCGCCGATTAACCGGTTGGGCCACAGGTTGACCACGTTCACCGCCAGCTCGTTCGCACCCGGTTTGAGCGCCTCAGTGATGTCCACGCGGAAGGGCGGCTTCCACAAAATGCCAAGGTCGTGCCCATTCAATTTGACCTCGGCGATCACGGCAACGCGCCCCAGGTCCAAGTAGAAGGGACGGTCATGGGCGGGAAATCCAACAGGCAATTGGAAAACCCGATGGTAGGTGGCGGTTCCGGAAAAGTATTTCACCCCGGGGTTGGGATGATCGGTCCAGGAGATTAACCATTCCAGCGTCACGTGATCCGGCGCTTTCCATCCCTTGGGGAAGTCGAGTTCCCACGGGCCCTTTATTTCGAAGGGATCGGGCAGGGTGGGAACATCGACGCTGAGCAACCGACCGGAAGAAGTCTTTAGCTCGTACTTCCCTCCCTGAACAACTTCCATGTGGTACCCCGCGCTGCCGGCAAGCGTCACGTCGGCAGGGTCGTGCTGAAGTTGAATAGTGGGGTAGGGCCGAGGCGCGAGGCCGGAAATCTCGACGCCGTCACGCCGAATTGAAATCACCCGCTCCTGCGGTGAGCCCGAAGTGCCGCGGAAAACCACAAACACCGAGCCGTAGGGGTCGAGCGCCAGCGGCACCACGGTGCTGCCACCCCGTTCCTCGTAGACGGCGATGGGCTCGATCCGTCCCGTATCCGGCCACCACAATTCCGGCTTCTTCCCCTTCACGCGAAAAGTGCACAGGAACCTTTTGGCTTCGGGGAATTCACTGGCCACAAAATAAAATTCATCTCCGCCGTCCGTCCGGTGGATGTAACGGATCTGCTCATTCACGGCCACTTCGCGGCAGGCGAAGTCCGGCGCCGCGTCCAGGCCAGCCAGCACGTCGGCCAGAGGCTCTCCCCAAACAACCTTGCCTTTGCCGTAACGATGCTCGGTCAGGCTTTGGCCATCGCAATCGCCCCAAACTTCCGCGGCAATCTTTTGCACCTCGCCGTCGCAAGATGGATAATCCGCCAGGCTGGGCGATTCAGTGGGGGGAGCGCCCACCACGGTGCCCCCTGCCGCCACCAGGTCTTTGATTCTTGCCGCGAGCGCCGGGGTCATGGCGCGCCCGGGCGGCAGCACGAGAACCTTGTAACTCATGCCACTGGGAAGAACCACGCAGCCGTCACGCACGGTCATCTGGTTCAGAACCACTTCCGGCGGCACATCGTCAAAGTCATATCCGGGCGGAATGGTGGGGTCCATCATCACCGGGTCAGGGAAAATATAAGGGGCGTTCTCGGGGCCCATGCAAGCCACGTCCGCAATGAATTGCCCACGCTGCAACAGCGCCTGGCAGCGGGCCACGTAGTGGTGCCACGCGCGCGACTGCTCCCACCAGGTGTTGGTGCGTTCGTACATGAGGCCAAAGGGGCCGCAGGTCATGCCGGGCTTACGGTCGAGCCAGGGCTGCATGGAGTAACGATGGAACACAAACCGGTTCGTACCCATGGTGAAAATCTTGTCGCCCAGCGGCTTCAGCATGAACGGGTGGTTCTGCCACTTCCCGCTCACGGCGCCGGAGGTAAAGGATTCCGCCGCGATAATGGGCTTGCCGTAAACGTGCCCGGCCGACGCCATCTCCTTGCAAAAGGACATCAATTGATTCGTCCAGGTCGGTGCGCCCGTCCAGAATTCGCACATCGGCACATCGACGCGTCCGGCGTAGGCGACGTCCTGGTAGGGCCCATCGCCGTAGCATTCGATCGACAGCTTCAGGCCGTGCTGGTTGCAGATTTCGCGCATGTGCCCGGCGTAGTTTTCCAGCAGAAGATCGTTGATAGTGCGGCGAAGGTCCCACAAGAACCGCTCGGTGATTTCCCGGCTTTCCACCGGCCGGCTGGTGAGTACGGGGAGGTAGCGAATGGGATCGTAACCGCGCCGCTTCATGAATTCCTCGCGGAAGTCAAGCGTCCAGTTCTGCGAGCCCACTTCCCAACTATCGATGTGGGCCATCTTTATCGACTTCCCACCGGCGGCCGCCTGATCCTCCAGCAGCTTTTCGAGGAAACTCGAGAACTGCATCTCGATGGCTTTCTTGCTGAGCTTGTCGCACTCCAGGCCGCGGCTTTCGAGCGGCGCGGGATGATTTTCTTTTCCCGTGGAGGTGTGGCCAATGCGCACGACGGTCCACTTGCCGGCAGGCACATCCCAGCTCAGCCGCCCATCGCCGGTCATCTTGCTGGTCAGGTCCACAATCTGGTTTTGCGGCACAACCCAGTCCGGGGAGCCGGCGGGACCCGCGGAGAAAACGTCCTGGCGCGTGTAAGCAGCCTTGCCGGAAATCTCCTCAAGGCGCGGCGTCGGTTGGAGTTCCACCTGGCTTAAAGGTATTCCCTTGACGAAGCGCTGGAACACCCAATCGCCCGCCGGGTCGAGAATGCTGAGGCGAATGCGGAAATAGCGCGCCGTCACTTTGGGGAAGTTCACGGATGACACCGGCCAGCGAGTGGAAAACTCGCGCACCATTTCGTAATTCCGGCCGTCGGTGGAAACCTCCAACGCGGCAGGGATTTCCGTGTTCCAGATGTCGAGGGCGATGGTCAGAGATTGCGCGGTGTAAGGCTCGGGGAACTCGATATTCAGATATTGCGTCAGGCCGGTTTCAGGTGGGGGCACCATCGCAACCGTTTCCGGGTCGCCGTCGAGCAGATTCGCCGCATCGAAGCTCTTGCGCTCAAGCCCGTAGGTGAAGCTTGGAGAACGCTCCGCCATGGGCACGGCTTCCCCCGCCGGCGTCGGAAATGCCAGCACCGCGATATCGCGGTAATAATCCCGAACCGTCTTGGGCTGGCGAAGCGTCCCGGCGAAGGGCTTGGGACCTTCCAGCATGGTCTCATTGAACGTCAGCATTTGCATGGAAAGCTCGGGCGTAATCCAGGGGCCGCCGCTGCCGGAATAGCCACCGTCATCATTCATGTTCATCGTGATGCCGAGGCGCGTGGCTTCCTTCACCGCGTGTTGAACCATTTCGCGCCACTCGGGAGTCATGAATCGCACCGGCCCCGTGGGAATGAACAGAGCGTTTTCCATATAGATGAGCCCGCGAATGCCCACCCGGCGCATCGCCTCCAGATCAGCCGTGATGCCTTCTTTGGTCAGCATGCCGTCAGTCACCATCCAATAGACCCACGGCCAAGCGGCCTCCGGCGGCTCAAGAAATGCGCGCTGGAGATCATCCGGCGCTGCTTCCCCCACAGCCCCGGCTTCCAGAAGCGCGCCTGCACTGGCCAGTCCTGGGATTGCAGGAACCGAGATGGCCCATACCGCCGAGTTTTTCAAAAACGTTCGCCGATTGGAGAAGTAAGTCATGATGTCACCCACCTATAAGAATACGTTCTGCCTGTCTAAAGAACCGGTCAAGATAGTCGAAAATGGGGAAAAGGTCTTGCAATTTCTTGCAGGGATTTTTCTGTCACAGGCATTTTTGATGAAGATTGCACACGGAGGATTTGTTAGCAACTCGCTCGCCATTGAGCCTGCAATGGTTGAGCCCCAAAGGGGCGACCTACCCTAGCCCAGGGCAACGCCCTGGGTTTAACGTCCCCCACGCGCGGGAGCCCTGAAGGGGCGCACCAATAGCGGCCAATGATAATCGAAATCGATTTAATGCGCTGGCGCAGACCAGGTCTCGAGACCTGCCGTTCGTCAAAATGCTTGGAACTGATGCAAATTCGTAGATCGCCCCTACAGGGCTCAGACCTTGAAATGGATTGGGCCGTGTGACCCAGGGCGTTGCCCTGGGCTAGATTAGGTCGCCCCTTTGGGGCTCAAACGCAAACGTAGCGCGACCTGTTTTCTAGTTCCGCATCTTCTAATTGGTAATGGGCAACGAAACGGAGACCTCGATCGGCTTCGTCCGGGATCTCAGTTTGAACTCCAGCGCCTTCCCCGGCGGATGAAATCATTGCCGCAACCAGCGTGGTGGAAGACATCCCCCTGCGCACGCGCGAACGCCGGGTCCGAAAATCCCGTATGGTCCTGCTGGCCCGCTAATGATAGACTTTCACCCCAGCATGGGCTCAAGCGAGATCAAAACCCTCAACGAACTGTTCCTCAAGGGGGTCGGTACGCACGCCAAGCCAGACTGTTTCCTGTTTAAGAGCGAAGGGCGATACCAGGGTGTTTCTTCGCAGGAGGCCTTGCGCAAGGTGGCGGCGCTCGCCTCGGTGTTGAGCCGCCTGCACGTGAAGCGCGGCGACCGGGTAGCCATTCTCTCGGAAAATCGCGTGGAATGGGCGCTGACGGACTACGCGCTGCTGGGCCTGGGCGCCGTCCCCGTGCCGATTTTCACCACCCTGCTCGAACCTGACATCGAATATATCCTGCGAAATTCCGGGGCGAAAGGGGTCGTGCTGGCGACGGACCAGCAGCTCGCCAAAGTTCTGAACGTGCGTCCTTACCTGCCGGAGTTGAAATTCGTCCTGGCCATGGATTGCGCCAAGCTGCAAGGGACGGGCGCGGATTGCTGGGAGAGCAGCGTCGCGCTGGAATTGGGTCTGGCGCCCCATGCCGTGGGGTCGTTCACCACCAAGGCGCTGACCGCGCAACCGGAAGACATCGCCACGATTCTTTACACCTCCGGAACCATGGGCAAGCCCAAGGGCGTCATCCTGACGCATGCTAACATTGTTTCCAACGTGCTGGAGTGCGCGAGGCTTTTTCCCCTCACGCGCGATGACGCGTGCATCTCGCTACTTCCCCTCTCTCACATTCTGGAGCGGACGCTGGACTTCCTTTGTTTCTGGAGAGGTGTTTCGATCGCGTACGCGGAGAACATGGATTCCCTGCCGGTGAATCTGCGTGAGGTGAAGCCCACTTTGATGGGCGTGGTTCCCCGCGTGCTCGAGAAGATTCATGATCGTGTCATGGACGTCGTACGCACGGCGCCCCCGGTGCGGCAGAAAATCTTTTACTGGGCTCTGGAAATAGGAAAACGGGCCTTTCCCTATCGCCTCAAGGGCCGACCCTTGCCGCTGGGGCTGCGCCTGAAGCATGCCGTCGCCGACCGTCTGATCTTCTCCAAGGTGCGCGAACAACTGGGAGGGCGCATCACGATTCTAGCTTCCGGCGCCGCTCCGCTGGCGCAGGAACTGGCCGAATTCTTTTACGCCATGGATCTGCCGGTATACGAAGGCTACGGCCTTTCGGAAACCTCTCCCGTGATTGCCATCAATTATCGCGGTCACACAAAACTGGGGACCGTGGGCATGGTCATCGACGGTGTGGAAGTCAAGTTCGGGGAAGAAAATCATGAACCGGAAGGCGGGGCGGGGCGGGAGATTCTGGTGAAAGGACCCAACGTCTCGCCCGCCTATTACCACATGGAGGAAGAGAACCGGGCTGCCTTTGCCGACGGTTGGTTCCACACCGGCGATCTGGGGGCAATGGACGAAGAGGGATACCTCCACATTACCGGCCGCAAGAAAAACCTCTTCAAAACCTCGGGGGGGAAATACGTTTCCCCGGAGAAGTTGGAGAACCTCTTTCAGAGTCATCCCTACGTTCACCAAATCGTGGTCTTGGGCGCGGGACGCAAGTTTGTGGGCGCCTTGGTGGCGCCGGTCTTCATGCGCCTGGAAGCCCACGCGCGCAAATACGGCATTGTTTTCGAAACCCGCGAAGAACTGGTGGCCCATCCGGGAATCCACGCTTTCATGCAGCAGCTTGTGGACGAAACCACGCGCTGGTTGCCGCCGCACGAAAGAATTCGCCAGATTGTTCTGCTGCCGCGCGAATTCACGATGGGGGACGGTGAGGTTTCACCCACCCTGAAGGTGAGGCGGCGGGTGGTGGAAGAGAAGTACCGCGATGTCATCGAGGAGATGTTTTCCCGGCACGCGCCGCAACTGGATCCGAAGATCCGGTGATCGGGAGATCGGGTGATTCAGTGACCGGTTTCCTTGTTGCTCGCCCCACCCGCAAATATGGCAATCACGCCTCTTTGTTCACCCGATCACCCCATCATCGGATCACCTGATTCAGAACATATGCAACTTGATGTTCAAGTACTTTTTGGGGTTTTTGCGGAAGTCCGCCAGGAACTCTTTTAAGGATTGCGAGCTCGCGCTCAAATTATTGAAGAGGGTGGAATCGGTCGAGAGTTTGCCCAGCGTTCCCTGACCTTGGTCGATGCGGGCGGTAATGGCATCCACATGTGCCAGCGAGGAATTCATGCGGTCGTAGAATTGCTCGTCTTTGGTCAGCTTCCCGAGCGTGCCGTGGCCCTGGTTGATGCCGTCGATCAAAGTGTTGCCATTCGTCATAAGGCGATTGAGATTGTTGTAAGCCGAGGGATCAGAGATGAACTTGGCCAGACTCCCGTTCCCATGTTGAACGTCATCAAGGACCAGGTTGAGGCGGTCGATGGTGGCCACGGTGCGGTTGTAAAGGGTGTCGTCCGACATGAGCTTGCCGATCGTCCCTTCCCCACGCTGGGCGCGCTCCACCAGGACCTGCGCGCCTGAAACGGTGGCGTCCATCTTGTTGTAGAGGGTCTCATCGTAGAGCAGCTTGCCCATCGATCCCTTGCCGCCCTGGATTTGTGTCGTGATGTCATCGAGCTTCGCGGACAGGGCATTGAGGTTCATAATGACTTCGTTGGTATTTTGCACGACCGCGGTAACGTCCGCCTTCTCCGCGGTCTTGATCGCACCGCCATCCGCCAGCACCTCCTGCCCGGGGGTGCCGCGGCTGATATCCACATAGCTTTCGCCCAGTAGCCCGACCGTTTCCACCGAGGCCACGGAGTCAGCGCGAATCTCGTTCTGATAGGTGCGCGCAATCTTCAAGTCCACCTCCACGGCCCGCTGCTTATCGAGGTAGGAAGATATCCGGATTTTGACAACGTTGCCCACGGAAATTCCGGCCAGCCGCACCCGCCCCCCCTCGCGCAGATCCCCGCCGCTCGAGAGGTAAGCCTTAAGCGTATAGTGGCGGGTGAAGAATCCCCCTTGTCCGCTGATAAAGAAAACGGCGATGGCCAAAAGGACCAGACTGACAATGACCATGATGCCGACTCGAAGTTGAGCCCACTGCACGCGCTCGTGTTGAGGCATAGTTGCCCTCCTCCGCGAAGTTCAGAAGTCTATTGTAGTTCATCTGCAGCGCAATCGGAATTCGGGACACGGGATACGGGACACGGGACACGCGGCTCGCCCGAAACTTGGAATGGATGGAGCACCCCAACGCATACACGCTTGTGGCAGTGGGTCGCATCCTGCCCCGATTCCCGATCCCTTACTCCGACTCCCGTGCCCCGAGTCCCGTATCCCGAGTCCCGAGTTCTTACGCCAGAAACTTGCGCAGGTATGGATCCTGCGATTGGGTAAGTTCCTGCTCGTTCCCGTGAAAATAAACCCCTCCGTCGCGCAGCATCAGGAAGCGCGTCGGGGGTCGAGAAGTGGCCGGGCTGCCTTGGGGCAGGGGAACCAAGGTTTGTTTTTCCGCGGAGAAGACATAGTTGGCCAGCTCGTAGGCATCCGGCAAGCGTTGCGTGACCACCACGGAAGTGATGTGTTGCACGTCGCGCAGCTTGGCAATCAGCACATTAATGGTGAGGCAGGTGACGGGATCAAGCCCCCCGGTAGGAGAGTCGTAAAGCATGATGGAGGGGTTGCTGACAATGGCGCGCGCCATCGCCACACGGCGCCGCATCCCGCCGGAGAGCTCGGCGGGCATCTTATCGATGGCCGCTTCCATTTCCACGAAGCGCAGAACCTCGCGCACGTGCTGTTCGATGGCGGCTTCGTCTCCCAGATGCTCTTCCCGCAGGCGATAAGCCACATTCTCAAAAACCGAGAGGGAATCGAACAGCGCACCTTCCTGAAAGACAATTCCCATGCGTCTGCGAAGAGGCTGGAGGCTGGCCTCGGAAAGGGGAACCAGGTCCTGCCCCTCAATTAGCACCTGGCCGCCGTCGGGCTTCAGGAGCCCCAGCATCAGCTTGAGGAGGACGGACTTTCCTGAACCCGTCACCCCCAACAAGATCAGTGTCTCGCCGGCTCCGACAACAAAAGAGACACTGGTCAGGACCCGCTTGCTCTCAAAGGAGAGGGAGACGTTGCGCAGCTCGATGGCGGGAGGATTCATGGAACTCACGGGAAACGGGTCACGGGATACGGGGTTCGGGACACGGAACTCGGGTCTCTGGTCTCACGCCGCTCCTTCTTTCTTTTCTGGGTATCCCTGATTCCCAATTCCGGATCGGAGATCCCGAATGCCGGGCCCCGAATCACCCGGACTGAGCCCCGAGTCCCGATTTAGTAGAACCCAATCGCCATGAGAAACTTGGTGATGAAGAAGTCGACCACAATGATGAGCACCGAGGCCACCACCATGGCCCGGGTGGTGGCGCGCCCCACGCCCTCCGTACCGCCCGTCGTGTGCAGCCCCTGGTAACACCCCACCAGGGAAATCAGGATGGCAAACATGACAGGTTTGAGGAGCCCCTGGAAAACATCCTTGTTCGACAACGCCTGATAGGCCGATGTCCAATACTCTTCCGAGGTCAGGCGAACGGTGAGATAGCTTACAAAGTAGCCTCCCAACAGGCCGCAGAAATCCGCCAGGATGGTCAAAAGGGGCAACGTCACCACCGTGGCAACGAGGCGGGGAATGACGAGTTTACGCAGGGGGTCGGTGCCCAGCGCGCGCATGGCGTC
>PLWR01000206.1 GCA_003165615.1 Acidobacteriota bacterium
CTCACGATTGGGGTTCATGCTACTGTCCGTGGGCTTTTCTCAGTAGGCTGCGCACAACCGCGGTCACGCCGCCAGGCGTTTGGCGCTCGAGCGTTTGCCTTGCAGCTTCAGCACGCGCTCCGCGATGTGCTCGGCGCAGAGGCCAAACCACTGCATCAATTCCCAGGGCTTGCCGGAAACGCCGAAGCAATCGGGGATGCCGACCCGATCGAGCAAAAGCGGCAATTGGAAATCCTTGCGGTTCTCGAGTATCGCCCCCGCCACGATGTTGCCGAAGCCTCCCACCTGGTGTTCTTCCGCGGTCACCACCAGCCCGGCATCATCGGCTGCGCGCACTAATGCCGCCACGTCCAGGGGTTTTACGGTGTGCACGTTCACGATGCGGGTTTCGATTCCACACTCTTCCTTCAGCAGCCAGGCGGCGCGCATTGCTTCCGGCACCATGGGCCCGCAGGCGACAATGGAAACCTCCTCACCTTCGTCTTTGTAGTCGGTGGAGAGCACCGTCTCAAACGCATCTATGAAGCGCGGCTTCGAGCCACGATAGCGGATGATGTTGGCCACGCCGAATTTGAACGGCGTCGCAGGGGTGGTCACGATGGGCGTGGCCTCGCGCGCAAAGCGGAGATATGCCGGCCCGGCCAATTCGAGCAGGCTGTAGCGCGTAGCGCGATCCGCCTCCACCGAGTCGCACGGCGCCACGACGTGCATATTGGGAAGGATCGCCATCAATGAGATTTCTTCCAGCGCCTGGTGCGTGGCGCCGTCCGCACCAACGGAGATGCCACCGTGCGCGCCGGCAATCTTAACGTTCAGATTGGAATAGCAGATCGTGGTGCGAATCTGGTCCCAACACCGCCCGGACGCAAACACCCCGTAGGTTCCCGTTACCGGGATCAGTCCTTCTTTCGCCAAGCCGGCGGCGACTTCCATCATGTTCTGCTCGGCAATGCCCACGCTGAAGACTCGATTTTTACGCTCGGGATGCTTGGCCTCAAAATCGGTGATTTTGATTGAGCCCGAGATGTCCGCGTGTACGGTCACCACCCGCTCATCGGCGCCGGCGGCTTCGAGGCCCCGTCCAAAGCCCATGCGTGTGGGGTCCATATCAACCTTCATTATCGCGCCCGCATTCCACCAGTAATCGTGTTGAAACTTTGGCAAGCGGGCCCGCGCCTTGGCGTCGGCGGTTTTGGCGTGTGCCTGGGCGTTGGCCAACATGGCCGCCTGGCGTTCGGGTGGCACCGTGGGAGTAGCGAGATCGACCATGGCTTTGTCAAACTTGGCGCGATCGGGCGCGACGCCGTGCCAACCCGCCTGGTTTTCCATGAAGGAAACGCCTTTGCCCTTCACCGTATGAGCGATGACCACGGTGGGGCGGCCGGACGTGGTGGCGGCGCGCTCAAAGGCCGCGAGGATTTCCTCCGGGTCGTGCCCGTCGATCTCCAGGACGTACCACCCGAAGGCCGCGTACTTCCCCGCCAGGGGAGCGACATTCATCACGTCGCTGACCCGGCCGTCAATCTGCAAGTCGTTTTTATCGATGATGGCGCAGAGATTATCCAGTTTGTAGTGCCCCGCCGACATGGCGGATTCCCAGACGCTTCCTTCCTGCTGCTCGCCGTCACCCATGATGCAGTAAACGCGATAGGGATTGCCCCCCAGCCTGCCCGCGAGCGCGTTGCCCACCGCCACTCCCAACCCCTGGCCCAGAGAGCCGCTGGAGACTTCCACTCCCGGCAATTTCTGACAATTGGGGTGACCCTCAAACTTCGCGCCAAGCTGGCGAAGCAGGACGGTGTCATCAAGGGGGAAATATCCCGCCCTCCCCAACGCGATGTAAAGCGCCGGAGCCTTGTGGCCTGCTGACCAGAAAACGCGGTCGCGCTGCGGCCAGTCGGGGTCCTTGGGGTCATGGTTCAGAACCCGCAAATAGAGCGCCGCGGCGATGTCCATAATGGACAGCGTGCCCCCCGGGTGGCCGGACTCGGCGGCAAAAATGTCGATTATATCAACCGCACGCATCTCCGCAGCAGCTTGTTTCAGCTCCTCAAGGGTCAACCGTGGACCTCGTTGCTCAGTGGTAGAAGCCATTTCCCTTTCCTCCTTGGACTTACGTCGGGCATTGCCTCACAGTGGTGCGAGGATTCACGCGGCGGCGGCTCTGCCCCCAAAACCCGCCATAGGCGATCTCGAAGCTCATCTACCGATCCCGATGGTGACGGCTATCTATTTAAGTTTCAGGACGATAGCAACGCCACTTGGCTTGATGGGTGAGCTCACATGGCTTCTCACCCCACTCGGCTCGGAAGCCGTCCCCCCGCACCCAGTTGCCCTGCATTGCACGCGCCGAACCACCTCGGCGGCTGGGAATTAGGGATTAGGAACTAGGGGTTAGGGACATAGGCGTTAAAATAAGGGCGCTACGACGCAGATTCAAGCCCCGGAAGGGGCGACATAGTGCGGCCCACGGCGAAAGCCGTGGGGGAGTACGCGGGGCAAAGTGGCATGTGAGCCGCGGTAGTGGCGACATAAGATTTCCGCTCGGTCCGTCCTGATTATGTCGCCCCTGCCGGGGCTCTAGGAGCATTTCCACTTCTCTTTTTCCCCATGGCTTTCGCCGTGGGCCACATTATGCCGCCCGCTAAGGCGGGCTTTCGAGCCTGCCGGACAGTTATTTTAACGCCTATGGGGGTTAGGGACAACGGGTGAATCTCGGCTTTAGCGCTCCATGCTTTCTTATTTTCCACGCTTTCTGGGCGCGCCAGCCCCCCCGGGCAGTTTTTCGGCTTGGCCTTTCGCCTTCGGTTTCCCAGCCCGGAGGAAGTTCATCGCCTTGTAAGGGAGGAACCCCCTTCACGGCGTGGGCCAGAATCCGCAGGGTTTCTCGACGGCTGGCACGGCGAGATCATTCTTGGAAATACTCCCTGGAGAGCCTCATATCCGCAGGATGTTGCAGGCAAAATCACGCCTCAAGAGGTAGCGACGCTCACCCATGCTCTCACTACCTGCCCTCACTACCTTGACGCCCCTTGCGCCCGATGCTAGGCTCACACACGTTTCAAGCAACAATTGGTAATTGCGCGTTCGACGCGGAGAAAGTCAGGACTAAACCATGATGACCCATCGCGAACGCATTCTGGCCGCCATCCGCGGCGAAATTCCTGACCGGCTTCCCTGGGTTCCACGCCTGGAATTCTGGTATCGGGCGCGTCTGCGCCACGGCACGCTGCCGCCGGAGCTTCAATCCCTCACGCTTGCTCAAATTGCTGATCGCCTGGGTGTGGGCTTTTACGATTCCATCCCGGACTGGACCAACATCATCGGCGAAACCGATATGATCGACCGCACGCTTGGGCTCTACAACCTGCCGGTCTTGCCCTATCGCATAACCCTTGAAGACGACGACCGCCGCGTCAGTCAACACGGACGGGAAACCGTGGTGGAATATCACACGCCGGTGGGGTCGATTCGCACCGCGTCGATGTTCACCGAGGAGATGCTGGACGCCGGCGCCTCCACCGCATGGATCAGTCAGCACGCCATCCGCGCGCCGCAGGACTTCGAGGTCGTCGGACACATCTTCTCCCACTTGAAGGTCGAACCCCGCATGGAAGGCTACCTTGCCCGCCGCGCAGAAGTGGGCGAGCAGGGCCTGGCGGTCGGATTTCTTCAGGGCGCCGCCGGGCCCATCCAGCTCATCATGAAGGAACTGATGCAGCTCGAACAGTTCTTCTATGCCCTCCACGACTATCCGGAAAAGGTCCATCGGCTGGCGGAACAGATCGAACCTTACTACAAGCAAATTCAGGCCATCGGGGCGGAATCACCGGCGGAGGTTCTG
Organism: Acidobacteriota bacterium; assembly: GCA_003165615.1. Next base: position 3,845 of record PLWR01000206.1, read on the forward strand.
CTGCTGGGCGCGAATTACGATGATTCCATCACCCACCCGGCTTTCTTCGAGAAATACATCCTCCCGGGCTTGCACGATTTTGCAGTGGAGCTGCATCGCCGGGGCAAATTCCTGATGACTCATACCGACGGCGAGAACCAGCGACTGTTCCCCCTGTACCGGCGCGCGGGATTCGATATCGCCGATTCCGTGTGCCCCTACCCCATGACCCGATGCACGCTGGAAGAGACTCGCTCGAACTTCGGCGAGCACGTCACGATTTGGGGCGGGATTCCCTCCACCCTGCTCTGCGCCGGCAGTACCTCGGAAGATGAGTTTCAACGCTCCATCAATGACACCGTCGAACGCTATGGCCATGCAAGCCACTTCGTTCTCGGCGTCAGCGACATGGTGACGGCGGATTGCGAGTGGGACCGGTTGCAGTACATCACGGACAAGGTGGGCACTGGTTTTTGAAGCGCCGGACTCGGCAAGCCGGCAGCCAGTGTAGACCTATTTTGGAGGTCCGCGGTTCGTCCCCTGTTGACGACGAAAAGCCGCGAATCAACAGAACAGGTCCGCTACATCTGCTCGACGAAGAAAACCAACATCCAATACTGTCATCCAGAGCCCGCTGTTTGGGCGAAGGACCTCGGCAGTTCGTGCGCCCGCTGAAAAAAGCAAAATGCAGGGGTTCTTCGCCCCAAAAGCGGGCTCAGAATGACAGCGCCCTCGGGTCTTTCCGCAACCTGCTAATCTTTCGCATTCATCAGGCTCATCCCCATCAGGCCAATCACCACATCCTGCGAGAGGGTCTCGATGGTCACTTCTTTCAGCTTTGCATCGGGTCGCAACTTCCATGACATAACCATGGCGCGGCAATTGCGGCCCAACTGCACGGATGGGGGCGGCTCCTTGGGCAGGCAGAAAGCATCCAACTCATAGTTATAATCCTCGCCGCCCCATGGACAGAGGGTCCAAAAATTCTCCGGCGGCGTCAGCTCCAGTTTCTCCTCTTGCCCGTCGGCATAGCGAAAGCGGATTTCCGCATTGGCAATGCGCGTCTGCATGGGGAACGTTGACCCGCACACCAGCAACCACGCCAGCTCCGCCGATTGACCGACCGGCACCGTGACGGAGCGCGGCCAGTTGTCCCAAAGCGAAGTGAAAGCGATATTCCGGTCCGCAGCGAATCGCCGGAAGGGCACGTTCTGCGGCGTCAGAATTCGTCCGTGGCCGTCGTCGAGCGAATCGAGTTTAACCAAATCGATGACGGGGACCGGTTCTTTCCAGTAGGGGAATGTCCAGGCGGAATAGCCATCCACTCCGAGGCGCAGCGAGCACGTCGCCGGGCGGGGCGAGAGATACTGCTGCTGGAAAATCGTCTTGATATCCCCGTTAAAAGCAGGCGCGAGATCAAGACACATCCAGCGCGCGGCAAGGGGGGCCTGGCGCGGAGATTGGGCGGCGAGCTTCGCTTCGCCCCCGGGATCGGTGATATGCAACTTAAACGACTGCAACTGCGGCAGGTCTCCCACCCGGGTCTCCGCCAGAATCAGGTGGTGGCCCGGCTTATTCACGAGTGAGCCTTGCAGCGTTGCCCCCTCTGCCAGAGGGGACTCGACCACGTTATGAAGGTCCTCCCAGCGCAGCACCTCGCCCCGGACGGCCTGCAGGCGAACTTGCTCGCCGACTTTGCCCGCGTGCACCACTGGATCTGTGTGTGGCACGCGGCCCGTCATCTCGACCAGGACCTCGGCTGTCGCTAGTTTCCCGGTATGGACGAGCACCAACGTGCAGCCGAATCCAGCTTCCGTGTCCCACTTGGTCCTCCGGCCGTTCAGCGTGACGCGCCGCACCTGCTCTGCGCGGATGGGCAAACGAAAACCCACTTCCGCCTCTTGCTTGAGCGTCAACCGGTAGCGGTCAATGTCGCCCTCCTGT
>PLWR01000101.1 GCA_003165615.1 Acidobacteriota bacterium
CGGTCCGTCCGCCGGTCTTCCGTCGCGTTGAATTGCTGTTGGGGAAACTGGGTCACCAGCAGGCGCAGACCTTCAAGCTGCTTGGGATTCAAAATACCATTGAAGATCTCATAGTAGTTATCGATGGTAATCATCCGCCCCTTTGCCACATCACCCAGGTCGGGCCGGGTGGTCAGGTAAATTGCGGGCGCGGGGTCGGGAATAAAATGTTCCGGCAGGTCGAAATCCAAGTCAAACCGAACCAGCCGGGGCAACGGTTTGGTGGTCATCTCCGGAAAGAGCATACCCCCCTCCGCGTGGTCAGCAAACGGTAGGGGCTTGTACGGGAAAACTCCCTTTTCTTTGATTTGTTCCGGGGACATGGTGTTCAACTGCTCCCACGTTACTCCATGGAGGTTGGCTGTCGGTCCCACGGGGATGGGCTTCCCTCCCGACATGAAAACCTCGGAACTGGTTTTCTTGGCGAGCAAATAACGGGAGTTCAGCATTTCCTTGTGTTCTGCGGCACGCGCGGCTTTCACCGCCATGCATGCGGCTTTGATCTGGTCGAAGGTAACGTCCTGGTTCGTCGGTCCATAACTGGAAACAACCTTCCCCTGCTGGGCATAGACGAGTACAGTGGCGGCCCCCACGGCCAACAGAATACAAATTCCGATTAATCTCATGGAATGATTCTTTTTTCCGCCCATTGTGCAGTCCTCCTTCCTTGCTTTGCCTTGAGCTTGGGCCGACCCGCCGAAACCACCGTGGCAGGCGCCCAGGGAGTCGGAGTTTCAGATGCAGGCCTCCGGCCCGGCAAGGACGATACACCCGGCCAGTGTTGAATGCAAATGTCAGTCGGGTTTGGTGGTGGTACAGTTTGGTTCGCTGAAGCGGCGACCTCCGATCGCCGGAATTGTGATTCTAAAAGTCGGCGGTCAGAGACCGCCGCTGCAGCACAATCGCGAGCGTTTTCGAAAGGGCGGTTCGCGAACCGCCCCTACGTCCGCCTCGCACATGCGGAATTCCCGGTGCGATTAATCAACCACCTCGTTTATTTCAGGGTCACCATCCCGGCAGCGTAACCACCCCGGCGCGTGCGCGCCACCCCTCCTGAACCAGGAGGGGAATTACTAATGAAGGTATAACCCCAGAAGTTGATGAAAACAAAGGGCGATTTGGCGCCCTTCCGGGATAACCCCAGATGTTACACAAAAATAAGCCACTTATCGCTCTGAACCGATAATGTTATAGAAATGAAAGGGGTTAGTTGATTTGCCAGGCGCTTCAAAGCCCGAAGTTCGAGATACGAAGTCGGCGGGGGGGCGGGACTTTGGGGCCGGGGTTCGGGAAGGAGGATTCCGAAATCCGAAATCCGAATTCCGTGCCCCGTGCCCCGAATCCCGTGTCCCGCTCTTGAACGCCCTGCGTGGCGAGTGTTAACATTAATTGAAACAGGGGCAAAATGGCATTCGCAGAACAGAGCGGCAATCTTCTGGGGCTCAACCGGGAAGAACTTGAGAGTATCGCGGTGAGCTACGGCCAACCGCGATATCGAGGGCGGCAGCTCTACCACGGCATCTACGTCCGCCGCGCCCGCGACCTCGCGGGGCTCACTGATCTCAACCACGAATTCCGTGACGCCATCGCCCCCCATCAGGCGATCATCTATCCGCAAGCCGAGCGTCATTTCTGTTCCCGCGACGGCGCCGTCCGCTACCTTTTCCGTCTGCCCGACGGCAACATGGTGGAAACCGTGTACATGCCGGAAGAGGATCGCACCACGCTGTGCTTATCGAGCCAGGTGGGGTGCGCGCTGGACTGCAAGTTCTGCTTCACGGCGTTGCTCGGCTCCCAGCGCAATTTGACGGCGGGCGAAATCATTGGGCAGGTGCTGGCGGTAACGGCGGGGCAGAACGTGGCGCGCGGCGCGCGGCTGAACCTGGTTTTCATGGGAATGGGTGAACCCATGTTGAACCTGCCGCAGGTTCTAAAAGCCGTGGAGATTCTCGCCGACCCGAAAGGCGTGGGCATCACCCTGCGTCGCATCGCGGTTTCCACCGTGGGAATCCTGCCTCGCATCGAGGAGATGGCGCTTGCCCCGATGCGTCCCAAGCTGGCCATTTCCCTCAATGCTTCGTACGACGAGCAGCGCAGCGCGCTGATGCCCATCAACAAGAAATACCCGCTGGCGGATTTGCTGCGCGTGTGCCGCGCTTATCCCCTGCGTTCGTGGGAGCATTTGATGTTCGAGTACGTCCTGCTGGATGGATTCAACGATGCGGACGACGACGCGCGCCGCGTTGCCGACCTGCTGCGCGATCTGCGCGCCAGGGTGAACCTGATTCCCTACAACAGCGGCCCGCAACTGCCCTTCCGCGCTCCCCCGTTTGAGCGCGCCCTGGCGTTCCAGAAGATCCTCATGGATCGGCGCATTCCCACCTTCATTCGCATCTCCCGGGGGCAGGACATCAGCGCCGCCTGCGGGCAACTCAGCCTGGCAGAGAGTGGACAGTGAAGAGTGCACAGTGGAGAGTGGACAGGGGAGAGTGAACAATCGCGATCAGGTTGGCCTCCGTGCGGGGTTCACTGTGCGCTGTCCACTATTCACTCGCCACGGCCTTTCGGATTCCTATTGCCGCGATTTGACGCCCGGTGGTTCCGCCTTCGTGGCGATGGGAGAAGAAGAGGTCCGTGCGGCACGCCGTGCAGAAGTCAGCGACCAGGATATTCGCGGGCTTAACCCCGGCGCTGGCGAGCTGGTCCTGCGCTACAGCAATAAGATCGAGGCGTGCGGCGGGAACATGCTCGGGGGCATGGCCCGGCGGGTAGGCGCTCAGGAAGAGAATCGAATGACGGTCGGTGGCTTCGGGGCGATTGCGTGCTGTTCGGAAAAATCGGTCCGCGCCCGTGAATCTGGCGTTGAAGGACTCCACAACTTCCTCGCCCACTTCGTAGCAGCAGGCGCGAATCGAGGGCCCCAGCGCTGCGATCAGCTTTTGCGGATCAGAACCGAAGGCGCGCCGCATATCCCCCACGGCTTTCTCGATGACCCGAGCCAGCGCGCCGCGCCAACCTGCATGGACCGCCGCCACCACACGCCGCTGGGGGTCCACCAGCAACACGGGAAGGCAGTCGGCGATGCGAATGGTCAAGAGGATGCCAGGCTCCGCGGTCATCAACCCGTCTCCTGCCGGTGGATTGGCCGAAGGAGGCACGGGAATATCGAGGCCGGGCAATTGGTAGTTCAGTTGGTCAGCGCCGTTGCGAGTCACAATAAACGAATGGGAGGAATGAATCTGCCGCGCCGAGGTGGGGATAAAATCCTTGCCGCCGAGCTGAGCGAAGAAGCAGCGGCGATTCTGCTCCACCCGCTCACGCTGGTCCGACTCGGTGAATCCCAAGTTGAGCCCCGCGCAAGGGGGTTGGCTGAAACCTCCCTGCCGTGTGCTGAAGGCATGTACCAGCCAGGGAAATTTGCTCAGGCGAACGGCTTCCAGCCAGGCAAGACCGCCCCGCGACACCAGTTTGAAAGTTTGCGTGGTCAAACTTTGAATATAGCACAATCCCGGAGGCAAGCGGCTTGCGGTGCTGGTGTCATTTGGAATGGCAACCCTCTCGAAGCCCCAGTCATTCCCGCGAAGGCGGGAATCCATTCCGTCAGCGGCTCATTCCCAATGGCTTGCGGAGTGGATTCCCGCCGACGCGGGAAGGACTGTACCTGGGATCGTCCTGGTTTCGCAAATGACGCCAGTCCCCAGTATTGTCCCAATTTGGGCAATAACTTACTTGACTCATCCCGCAGAGGGACCGAGGACAAAAAAGGGTTGGGCAACATTTTCCGCACCTGTCATCCTGAACCCCGACGCC
>PLWR01000147.1 GCA_003165615.1 Acidobacteriota bacterium
AGTACGCTCCCCGTAACGCTCCTCCCGCAGGACATTCTGTCGCTGCCACTGCGAGTAGTTTTCGAGCAGATCCTCGTACGTAAAATCCGAGTCCAGCACTCCTTTATCCCACTTCTCCGCGGGCAGTTCCTTGGATGCCGGGTCACGCGCGTGGCCGGTGCGGATTTTGGCCGGTCCTTGTGGCGGGATGAAAAGCAGCAAGCGGACGCGCGCCTCCGGCGGAGCCGATACCACGCAGAAAATCCGTAGGCCGTCGGGGAAAGCATGGGCCCGGAAGGCAATCGTGTAATTCTTCCGCTCTCCTGAAGGCGAGATGCGGACCAGGCGGCCGCTGGCCGTATAGTCCGTCGCGTCACGCAGGGCTCGAACCCGTGCCAATACTTCCTCCCGTGTGGCGCCCGGCAGCATGGTCACGGGCAGAAGCAATAGGGCGAGGAATGTTTTGATGAGAAACATGGGTTATGAGGATGAAATACGGCCGTCGCGAATATGAATGGTGCGCTGCGCCAACTGGGCGATGGCGGACTCGTGGGTGACGATCACCANNGCCTGAATGCCCGTCAACAAGGCCATGATCTTGGCGGAGTTCTCACTGTCCAGGTTGCCGGTGGGCTCGTCGGCCAGTAGAATCTCCGGGTCGTTGGCGAGGCTGCGGGCGATGGCCGTGCGCTGGCGCTCGCCCGCCGATAGCTGATTCGGATACTGCTGCAGGCGGTGCTCCAAGCCCACCTCGCGCAACAGCTCCGCTGCCTTAGCCTCACGCTCGCGCCAGCTCAGTTTGGTTTCGAACATGGGTATTTGAACGTTTTCCAGCGCCCGTAGCGTGGGCAGCAAATGGAAGGCCTGGAAGACGAAACCCACGCGCCGGGAGCGGTAGGAATCCAAGTCGAAGGAGTTGGCCAGGCTGTGTCCCCGGAACAGGATCTCCCCGCTGGTGGGTTGGTCCAATCCGCCCAGTAGTTGCAGGAGCGTGGACTTGCCGCTGCCGCTGGGGCCAGTGATGGCCACAAACTCGCTGGCGTTGACAGCCAGATCCAACCCGCGCAAGGCCTGAATGCGGCCCTCGTCGTAATACTTGGTGACGTTCTTCCCCTCCAGCAGGCAATCACTCATATCGCAACGCCTCCACGGGCGAGAGCCGCGCTCCGCGTTGGGCGGGCAGAAAGCCGGCCAGCAGGCCAACGACGACCGAAATGCCCAGCCCTTCCCCGCAAATCAGAGGGGGAATCGAACTGGTGACGAAGCTGGCCGTGAACGGCAGGCCGGCCAGGATGCGAAGTGTCAGCCACCCACCCACCACCCCGAAACAGCCTCCCACCAAGCCCAGGATTGCGGCCTCGATAAGGATCAGCTTCATCACCCGCGAGCGTTTCCATCCCAAGGCGCGCAGTACGCCGATTTCCTTGGTGCGCTCGAAGACCGCCATGGCCATGGTATTGGCGATGCCCAGGGCCCCGATGAAAAGCGCGATGACGGAGGTCCCCCAAGCCATCGAACGAGCCAGGACGACAAGCTGATTGTTGCGCGCACGCACGCTGGCGGGGAGAGCCTTCAGGCCGGGGAAGGCTGCTTCAATCTTGGCGCGAGCCTCTTGCATGCGGTGCTGGTCGGACTCTCCCTCCGCGCCCTTGCGCAAGTGCACGTGGAAAGCCGTGACTTTGCCTCCGAGGTCCGACAGCTTCTGCAACTCCCGCAGCGGTAAGACGGCCGCGCCTGCTTCCAGTGCGGAGCCGCCACGGAACACACCCACCACTTGAAAGGAGGCGCCTTGAATGTCCATCACCTCGCCGGGCTTCTTGCCGAGGTTCTCTGCCAGCACTTCGCCCAGCATGACCTCGGGTTGATCGTCGTGGAACCGGCGTCCCTGGAGGAGTGTGAGCGTGTCCATCTCGAAGGAATTGGCCGGCCATCCATAGACCAGGGCGTTGACCTCAGGGGTGAGGTCCATCAGGTTTACGATCACGGGATCAGCGGCCGCAACGAAGGGAAGGGAGCGGAGCTTTTCACCTACGCTCTCATCCACGAAGGTGTTCAGGAATGTTTTCTGCACGACCGCGATGTCCGTGCCCGAGCTTTCATAAAGTTTCGCCCATTGATCCTCAAAGGAACGCGAAAAACCCACCAGTGCCACAAACGCTGCAATGCCGACCCCCACTCCGCAGAGCGTGAGCGCGGTACGCAGCCGGCGTCGAAGGAGGTTCTTGAGTGCGATTCGGATGAAAGACATTTCCCGGACTCCGTGCACGAAAGTCGTCTACTTGATTGCCTGCCAGCTATTACAACTTCGACCAGAAGGCCTCTTGCGATAGGCGGCAGCGCGCGGACGGTATGGCATGCTGCGGATGGGCGCTCATTGATTCCCCAATCTCCGGTAGCGACTGCTGGCGGTTATCGCCGAAGGAGTGAGCGGTGAAATCGCAAGGGCAGACATCGCCCTTGGCCCGCAGGTGAATCTTTACCATGGCAGATGGACAGCCCTCGTCCACGCAAGGGCAAGCGATGCTGGAAGACATCCCTGATGCCTGAAGCATAGGTACTCAGGCAGGACCTCGGTGTTGGAGCGCAGCATGTCCTCGATGATGAGTTTGGCGCGGCGGCGGGCGGCCAACGAACCGAGCGGAGGCCTAAGAAGGGAGAATGCCTTGGAGCCATCCTCCCATTCCACCGGCGGCTTGCCGCTGATGTAATAGTTCTCCTGTGCTCGGCGGTAGTTCGCCATGGCATGGCGGAGGGTACTCCGCTGCCAGGCTCTTCGGTCCATGCTCATCTATATGCTTACGCGCTGCTTTGCCGGGGCCACGATTTCAGCCCCGCATCCGGGAAAGTCTAGACCAGGCCCGCTGAAATGCTTCCAAGCCTGTGCAGTATAACGAAAACGACAGCGGAGTCAATATTTTCCATTGTATGCTGGGAATATATCCCAAGGCGACGTCTATTCTCTGGCGAAACACTGGAATCTTGATGGACAGGAACCCGCTCAATCCTGCTATAATCGCTGCGGGAAAAGCCCTCCGAATCTGGATCGGAGGGAAAATGCGCAGGCGCTACCAGACGGGGCATATTTTTCCCCATGGCAAGCGATGCAAGGTTTGGGTGGCTCGATACTTGGAACCTGTATTGGAGAACGGCAAAGTACGGACAGTACTTCGATCAACCCGAACATGACCCTTGTGTATGCCGAGACTGACGAGGCAGCAATGCGTCAGGCAGTAGCAGAATTGGGAAAGCTTATCTTTCCCAAGTTTTCCCAAGTTGCGACTTCCGTTGCAACTGGAACGGTTAACTGATTGAAAACAAAATGTGCTGGAGTGGCGGAATTGGCAGACGCAGCAGACTCAAAATCTGCCGCCGGTCACCCGGCGTGGGGGTTCAACTCCCCCCTCCAG